>JAHECJ010000322.1 GCA_024641805.1 Desulfococcus sp. | reverse complement strand
TTCAATACAAACAGGCAGGGGATGTGAATGTTTTGGGAAAGGAATTTGAAATCAAAATGGTCATAAAATCCAGAAATCCGCTGATGATCGGAGTTCAGTCACCCTGAAAATGTGTTATATAATTTCCAGGGTGACTGCCGTCAACTGATTGCAGGATTACGATGATCTTTTTATTTGATTTTTACGCCGGTGATGTCCTGATATAATTGTTTATTGACAGAATATGTCAGGCCATCTTCATAATCAATGATTCCTTGTTTATACAATTCCGCCAGGGAAAGGTCTAAAGGCGTAAATTCTTCACATCCGGTTTCCATTTGAGCCCTGATCTGGTGGAGTTTGCCTTCTCTGATCAGGTTGCCGATACGGTTTGAATTTGTGAATCTTTCCAATGCCAGAATCTGGCCGGAGTTGTCTTTTTTCGGCACCAGTCGCTGGGCAAGCGATAACAGCAATGAATCAGCCAGAAGCATGCTGATGAGATTCTGCTGGTTTTCCTGGAACATATTCACGATGATTCGAATGACAGCGGTTGAATTGGCGGCATTCATCGTACTCAGGACGAGGCTGCCGGTCCGGGCGGCCCGCAATGCAATTTCAAAGGATTCCTTGTCGCGGAGTTCCCCGATAACGATAACATCCGGAGATTGCCTGAATACGGCTCGCAAACCTTTTTCAAAGGTTTCAGTGTCCCTGCCGATTTCACGTTGATTGACGTTGCTTTTTTTATGTTTGTGCAGATATTCAATGGGATCTTCAAGGGTAATGATATTACACCGCCGGTTGGTATTGATGATATCAATCATTGAACACAATGTCGTCGATTTACCGTGGCCTGCGGGACCGGATACCAGAATTAATCCCTGTGGTTTTAAGGCGTAATCCCGAATCCAGTCAGGGAGTTTCAGTTCACTTAAAGTCGGAAGTCGGTCATAAAGACGCCGGATGGTAATTGAGATGGAATGGCGCTGCCGGTAAAAATTAATTCTGAATCGTCCGATATTCGGATAGGTTACCGCAATATCCAGATCATTGGTCTGCAGAAATTTTTTCCAGTCAGAATCCCTGTTTGCAAGCAGTTCCCGGGCATATAATTCACAGTCAGCCGGAGTCAGGGAAACGGTTGCCAGTCGTTTGACCTGATTGCTGATTTTGACGGACGGCGGAACACCAGCTGTGAGCAGCATATCACTGGCTTCTGCTTTGACCAGATAGGCCAGTAATGCTTCTATTTTAGGGGATGTATGTGTTTCGCTTTTATCTTCCAGGGCAATGTTTTTGACGGTCTCTCCGTTGATACCATCTTCAAAGCTTGATGAAAGCAGGTTAAGGGCAGCTTCCATCATGAAGAAGGGGATAATCACGGGTTTAATTTTCATTCCCATGGTAAATTCCAAATCACTGATGGTCATAAAATCCTGGGGGCTGACCATGCCGAGGACCAACGTATTATTTTTTATTGAAATCGGAAGTATTTTATATTGTTTGATCTTCTCAAGCGGGATCAGATTAATGATATCCTGGGGAATAATGCGTTTAAAAATATTAACGGAGGGAACCCCGAATTTTTTTGAAAGAAAAGAAAGCATGTCGTCGGTGGATATAAAACCCATTTTTATCAGCAAAGAGCCCAGTGGCATATCCACTTGATTCCTTCTGGCAAGCGCCTGTTGAAGCTGATCCCGGGTGATCAGGTTTGAGCTGACGAGTTCTTCGCCCAGCAGGCCCTTGGGGGTTGGTTTACTTTTTGAATTCATGGATCCGTCCGGCATTCATTTGTCTCCTTATGATTGCAGATGTGTTAACAGGCTGGTATCGTATTACAAAAGATGAAATATCACGTCTTAAATATTTCAGCCCTCCATAGCTGTAGGTTATTTCTTTTATCATTGGTTAATTCTCTTTTTCAATAAAAATAACCGATAAGATTGATTTAAATTAACCGGCAGTTCATTTTTGATGTAATCAAAAGCCCTACAATTATTTTCATCACTTTGAGTCACTTATTTTCAGATACATGGGCAATGTCGGTCAGACCGCTTTTTGTTCGAACAGGTGGCAGCATAAAAGTTTTTCTTGTCAACCTTCCGGCGTTTTTTTATTTTTATCATTCAATATTTCAAAGACAGCCCTTTTCGGATGGTAAATAATTTAACAAAAAAGTTGATATCAGGAGGAGATGTGAAAATTGGAGTCATTGGGGCAGGAGCCGTGGGCGGATACTATGGAGCGTTGCTTGTGAAATGCGGATTTGATGTTCATTTTTTGCTCAGAAGTGATTTCGAGCATGTCCGGGATAATGGTCTGCTGATTGAATCTAAAAATGGGGATTTTATATTGGAATCGGTTAACGTCTATTCCCATTTCGAAGATATGCCGGAGTGCGACATCATTATCGTCGCATTGAAGACAACCCAAAATAAGCTGTTGTCATCGATTCTGCCGAAAACAATGAAAAAAAATGCCATAGTCATAGCGCTTCAGAATGGTTTGAATATCGAAAAAGATCTTTCTGAAATTGTACCGTCGGCCGCGATAATCGGGGGGTTGTGCTTTTTATGCAGCAATAAAGCAGGACCCGGACATATCCGACACCTGGATTACGGCAGTATCCGCCTCGGGCAATACCACGAAAACTATCAGGCTGCCGGTATAACTCGTGAGCTTCAAAGAATTTCAGATGTATTTACCAGGGCTTCTATCCCCATCCATCTGGCTGAAAATTTGGGAAAAGCGCGTTGGGAAAAACTGGTGTGGAATATGGGATTTAACGGCCCTACAGTGATTTTAAATGCAACCACGGATCTGATCATGAAAAATAAATCTTCCAGGGCAATGATCACGGAGATCATGCTTGAAGTGACCCATGGCGCCAGAGTCTGTGGACATGACCTGGACGATCAGTTCGTTGAGATCATGTTAAATGCGACAAGTCAAATGATCGACTACCTCCCGAGCATGAAACTTGATCATGACGCAGGGAGACCGATGGAGGTGGACAGCATTTATTGGCGGCCGATTCAGGAAGCAGCAAATAACGGTTTTGATATGCAGAAATCAAAAATCATTGCTTGCCAACTTGATTTTTTGAATCGTTTCAGTGAGTAAATTGTATTTTAATAAAGCAACACTTTAGTTTTTTGATCTTGCCGAACTGCAAAAGATTTTGATTCATCAACATTTTAAAAAGTAAAAAAAGCGATGCTTCCTGAAAAAATTATTGATTTTCATGTCCATCTGTTTCCGGACAGATTGTTTGATTCGATCTGGCGTTATTTTTCTGAAATTTATAAGTGGAACGTCCGCCATCGTTTGTATTATCGCGATTGCATCGATTACCTTAGAAAAATGGGGGTTGAACGAATTGTATATTCGAACTATGCCCATCGTTCCGGAATTGCTGAAGGGTTAAACAGATGGAACCTGAAGGTTCTTGATGAATATGATGACCTGTACTGCTTTGCGGCGTTTCATCCGGATGATTCGAATGCATTGAGCATTGCAGAAAAAGTTCTTGCGCATCCAAAAGTGATGGGCATTAAGCTGCAGCTTCTCGTGCAAAACTTTTATCCGGATGATGAACGACTCTTCCCGCTTTACGAGATGATTTTGGATAAAAAAAAACGGATTCTATTCCATGTCGGTACCGGACCGGCCGGTAATCAATATGTCGGGGTTGAAAATTTTAAAAAACTGATGACACGATATCCGGAACTTCCGGTAAATGTAGCTCACATGGGGGGATTTGAATTCCGGGAATTCTTTGATCTGCTGCCGGAGTATGAATCCCTGTTTTTTGATACGTCTTTTTCTTTTTTACCCCGGGCGAATTTGATGTTTAATTTAGGGAATCAATGCCTGGAGCAATATAAAGACAAAATCCTGTATGGATCGGATTTTCCCAATCTCATTTTCCCTCGGGAAGATGAAATCGAATGCCTCTTAAACCTTAAGCTCTCGAACGAATTTTACCATAATGTTTTTTATGAAAACGGCCGGCAATTAATCGATTCCATTGTTTTTAATTCCTAAATTCTAAGTTTTTAATTTGTTCTTACTAAAATCGTTGACAAGATCTTCAAATTGTTCAATAGTAACGCAAATTTTTTTATTATTGATCTGCAACCGGATTAAACAGAAAACTATCAGGCTGTTGAAAAACGTTATGAGCGTAGAGAAAACAAGGCAAAATTCAACGAAAAAGCGGAGTTTA
>JAHECJ010000321.1 GCA_024641805.1 Desulfococcus sp. | reverse complement strand
CGACTTTTTGTCCGCATCTTCCCGATACCGTTCGGAACCGAAGACGGTAAAGGCATGGGGGGCGCCGCCGTAGGTAATCATTTCATGGGGGATTTTGTTTCCCTCCAGTTCCATGGCAAGCTTTGCAAACTGGTCCATGGTAACGAAAGTGTCTGCCGTGCCGTGAAGTATCAGCAGCTTGCCCTTTGTTTTGGAATAATCCTGTCCTGACGGCGTCTCCAGCCCGCCATGAAAGGTGACAAAGCCTTTCATGTCCACTCCGGACCGGGCGAACTCAAGCACGGCAGCGCCGCCAAAGCAGTATCCCATTGTCACGGCACTATGGACATTGGCGCCTTTGGACCTGGCGGTTTCCAGCGCCCCATATAACAGGGTGCGCATTTTCCCCCGGTCTGCATACAATTCCCCGGTGAGCCTTTTTTTATCAGCATCTTCGGTGGGTCTGACGCCGGTGCCGAACAAATCGGCCGCGAAAACCGCATATCCCAAGTCCGCCAGCATACCGGAACGTTTTATTTCATAATCGTTCAGGCCGTCCCAGTCATGGATGAGCAGGATGAGCGGGGCATTGGGCGAAGGACTGATGAAATAGCCCTCATAGGGTTTCCCGTTAATTTCGTAGGAAACAAACTCCCCGGCAGCAAAGGCGGTAGGTGAGAGGCCCAGTATAAATAAAAAAGTGATAAGGTTTTTCATAATTTTCCTCCCATTTGAATCCGGATTGGTGCTTTTGCGTTCAGGTAATGATCAAAATGAGGCGCAGAGAGAAGAACATTGAAAGGAGGTATGAGGAGTTCGGACAGGAATTTCGATTTCGCCTCATAAAATTTCTTCTGTTATTTAAGATAAAACAAAGTAAACGCAAAATCAATCATGCCGATGGCGGGACGGTCAGACGAACGAAAAAACCGATTACCTAACTTGATATTTTTAAATATTTTCTTTTGATAAACAACATAGTAAAAATTAACCATCAAAAATGGTCATTATATACCTGTAAAATCTTCTTTTTGCATAATTTTGTCTTTTCTTGTCTGAACTCATGATAATCTTCAAGATCCTGTTATGAGCGGACATAGAAAAAAAGTCCTCTGTGCCCAGCGCATACGGCCCGTGAATTTCATGAATCCGGATCAGATCAGATAAATAAGCGTTTGAACAAACAGTAATCTTGTCATTGCTTGTAAATAAATGTTTTACGAAGATTGAAAATATAGATATGGCGTTTTAAGCAATTCTAATGCCCTTGCGATGAAAAATCCCATAATAAATATGTTTCGCGGAGGATATTTTACTTATTGAAATTCCAAATAAAAATTATTTTTTCAGTAATAATAAAATGCTTGACACTTTGATTACATGAGATCATATATCAGAAAAATAGGAATCTTATTGTTTTCTTTAAATAAGATTTTGATTTCATTAAAGAACAATTGACAAAAGGTTTTTGGTGGCAGTCATTCTTTATTAGACTGTAAGGGTCAGACGTAATTTGCGGGGAGGATTAAATCCGCCCCCTTTACCGGAAACAATCTTAATAAGCAGGAAAAAAAACGATGGAACAACTAACATCCAATCAGGAAGAATCGGCATTAATGGGTCGGGAGAAAGATGACGAACCTCCCAGTAGTCAACTTCAATTAATTCCCACTTTAGTCAAATCATGCCCCCCGCGTCATGTTAGTTCCCCTGTTTTCAAAAAACCCCGCCAGGTTAACAAAGAAGCCCTTCAACGGACCCGCGCATTTCGGAAACATTTTTACCCTGATGTAACCGACCAGGACTGGAACAGCTGGCACTGGCAGGTTCGCAACAGAATCTGTTCACCGGTGCAACTGGAACGGTTTCTTAATCTATCATTAGAAGAACAGAATGCATTCAATACGTTGGACACGAAAATCCCGCTGGGCATCACCCCCTATTATATGAGTCTGCTTTCTAAAGACAACCCGGAACAGCCTCTGCGTCGAACGGTTGTGCCGAGCATGCACGAATTTTTCAAGATGCCGGGCGAAGAAAACGATCCGCTCGGCGAAGAAGGCCATAGTCCTGTTCACGGGCTGGTGCACCGGTATCCGGATCGCGTGCTCCTGCTGCTGAACGATTTTTGCGCGGCATTCTGCCGGTATTGCACAAGATCCAGAATGATCGGTAGCGGCAATATTCATGCCGGCGGGTCCAGGCTGGAAAAAGCGATTGAATATATCAGAAATACCCCTGAGATCAGAGATGTATTGCTGTCCGGCGGCGATCCCCTGACCTTAAGTGATAAAAAGCTGGATTGGATACTGGCCCGTCTTCGCGCCATACCGCACGTGGAAATCATCCGTATCGGCTCCAAGGTGCCGGCGGTGCTTCCCCAGCGGGTGACGCCGCAACTCGTCAGAATTTTGAAGAAATACCATCCCCTCTGGATGAGTCTCCATTTTACGCATCCGGACGAATGCACGCCGGAAGCCTATAAAGCGTGCAAGCTGCTTGCGGATGGCGGCATTCCTTTGGGATCTCAAACGGTTCTTCTCAAGGGGATCAACGACAATGTCGATACCATGAAGACGCTGATGCAGCAGTTGATGAAAATGCGGGTCAAACCGTATTACCTGTATCAGTGTGATCCGGTGACGGGCACCGGCCATTTCCGGACGTCGGTGGATAAAGGACTGGAAATTATCCGCGGCTTGAGAGGCCATACATCCGGCTATGCGGTCCCGAACTACGTGATCGACGCCCCTGGCGGCGGCGGAAAAATTCCGCTGATGCCCGATTATGTATTGGGCCGGAGCAAAGACGAGGTTCTTTTGTGCAATTATGAAGACAAGATCTATACATATCCGCTGGCAAGTGAAGCGGCAACAATTTGTGGAACCGGAGGTGTCTGAGAAATGGCTTCTGAACTCAAACTCTGAGCAGAGTGTGCAAAAAGGGGCCTGACATGTTGTCAGGGAATGGACCGTGACATTTATATCACGCCGGGTGATCTTAGAAGAATCAACGCCTTCACCCGGCGTGAAGATTTTTATGAATATCGAAAACCGATTAATTCTTATTATTTGCAGGGTGAAGAGGATCCGGCATGGTTATACTATGTTTTCCGGCCGGATGGAAGCCGCCGTGTGCTGAAGAGCACTTCCGACGGGAATTGCACCTTTCTGGCGCCCGACGGCTGCCGGCTGCCGCTCCAGGTTCGGCCCATCATCTGCCGTCTTCATCCATATGAGTACAATGCCGCCGGGTTTTATAATGAGTTCGCCCCGGGCTGCCCGGTGGATGTGCTCGAACCGGGCAGATCGTTGTCTTCCTGCTTTGATATGGACCCCGCAGAGGCAACCTGCTGGCATAAAATGCTGTATGAGGAAATTGTTTTGGAGAAGAAATTATGAAAATCGGGTTGACCTATGATTTGCGGTCCGAATATCTGGCAATGGGCTACAGCCTGGATGAAACCGCTGAATTTGACCGTGATGACACGATTATTGCCATTGAAAACGCATTGCAGAGCTTAGGCCATGAAACAGACCGCATCGGAAATGCAAAAACATTGACCCGCCGCCTGGTCAACAACGACCGGTGGGATCTTGTGTTTAACATTGCCGAAGGGCTGAGCGGTTTGTCCCGGGAAGCCCAGGTCCCGGCCATACTGGATCTTTACGGAATTCCCTATACATTTTCAGATCCCCTGATCCTGGGCCTGACCCTGCACAAGGGAATGACCAAGCAGGTAATCCGGGAAAGCGGGTTTGCCACCCCCGATTTTAAAGTGGTCGAATGTGTTGCGGATGCAGCGGACATTAAGATGGATCCGCCTTTTTTTGTCAAGCCCGTGGCCGAAGGAACCGGAAAAGGAATCACCGAAAAGTCGATCGTCCGTGAACGGAAAGATCTTGCCGGCGCCTGTGAGGAACTTCTGAATATTTATCATCAGCCCGTGCTGGTGGAACAATATCTTTCCGGACGGGAATTCACGGTGGGCATTGTCGGCACAGGCCCCAAAGCGAAAATCCTCGGGACCCTGGAGGTGATTCTTTTAGCGGATGCCGAAAAGGGCGTTTATTCTTACGTAAACAAGGAAAAATGCGAAGAGCTGGTCGAATACCGGCTCGGATCGGCAAAAGATGACCCTCCTGTTCAAAAGGCCGAAGCGCTGTCCCTGGGATGTTGGCGGGCGCTGGGATGCCGGGACGGCGGCAGGATCGACATCCGCTGCGACGAATCAG
>JAHECJ010000320.1 GCA_024641805.1 Desulfococcus sp. | reverse complement strand
GATAAACCCTTCCGCATCAAACTGCTTGTAAACCGAATCATTCTCAAAAGTTGCAAAATCAACATTATACAGGGAGTCATCCGATTTCCTCCCAATAACCCGGCAATTGCCTTTAAACAGTTCCAACCGGACAACACCGTTGACGTTTTTCTGGGTGTCATCAATCATCTTCTGCAGCAATTCCCGCTCCGGAGCAAACCAGAAACCGTAATAGATAATTTCCGAATATCTGGGAATCAGTGAATCCCTTAAATGCATAACCTCGCGGTCTAGCGTGAGGGACTCAAGTGCCATATGTGCGGCTCGCAATATCGTTCCACCGGGTGTTTCGTATACCCCGCGGGACTTCATTCCGACAAACCGATTTTCAACAATGTCGTCTCTCCCGATGCCATGACGTCCGCCAAGTTTATTCAGTTCTCCCAGGAGGTTTGCCGGGGACAGATAATGATCATTGATTGCCACCGGATCGCCATGCTTAAAAGTGATTTCAATGATATCCGCTTCATTCGGTGCGGCCTTTGGCGAAGCGGTCAATGTATACATATCCTCAGGCGGTTCGCTCCAGGGATCTTCCAGAATGCCGCCTTCATAGCTGATATGAAGCAGGTTTCTGTCTGTGCTGTAAGGTGACTTCTTGGTCGCTGTAACCGGAATACCGTGTTTTTGGGCAAACTCCATCAAGGCGGTTCTGGAGTTTAAATCCCACTCCCGCCAGGGAGCCACAATTTTAATATGCGGATCAATGGCAAAATACGACAATTCAAATCGCACCTGGTCGTTCCCTTTGCCGGTGGCGCCGTGGCTCACCGCATCCGCATTCTCCAGTTTGGCGATTTCCATCTGGCGTTTGGCGATCAGGGGCCTGGCAAGAGAGGTTCCCAGCAAATATTTCCCTTCATAGATGGCATTGGCGCGAAATGCCGGGAACACATAATCTTTAACAAAATCCTCCCTCAGATCATCCACGTAAACGTTCACCGCACCGGTTTTTCTGGCTTTTTCATCGATATGATCCAGTTCTTCAGCCTGGCCGATGTCAGCGGAAAAAGCCACGACTTCACAGTGATATGTTTCAATTAGCCATTTCAGAATAACGGATGTATCAAGGCCGCCCGAATATGCCAGAACCACCTTGTTAACCTTTTTTGTCACAGTAAATCTCCTTATTTTATAAATCCTTATTTAAGAATCATTTATTATCAAACCGTCTATGCAGATAAAAGTATATCCAAAATCGCCTTATGCATATGCATTTTATTTTCAGCCTGATCCCACACCACTGATCGGGGGCCGTCCAGCACATCCGCAGTGATCTCTTCTCCCCGATGGGCCGGCAGACAATGCATCACAATGGCATCTTTATCGGCTACATCCAGAAGCAAAGAATTGACCTGATATGCTTTAAAAGCCTTCTGCCGTTTCGCCTGTTCATCCTCCTGCCCCATACTTGCCCAGACATCCGTATTAATAACATCCGCGTACCGGGTTGCTTCGAGGGGATCCGTCGTCACCGAAATCGAGCTGTTTTTTTCAAGGGCTTGCGCCAAAATCTTTTTATCCGGTGCATATGCTTTCGGGCAGGCCAGTGTCAGGGTAAAGCCGAGGGCAGCAGCCGCATTGATCCATGAGTGGGCCATATTATTCCCATCGCCGATCCAGGCCACTTTCAACCCTTTAAGGCTTCCCTTGTTTTCGATAACTGTCAGCAGGTCGCTTAACACCTGGCAGGGGTGATATTTATCGGTTAATGCGTTAATCACCGGAATATCAGAGGACGCGGCGAACTGTTCGATCAGATCCTGGGAAAAGGTTCTGAACGCGACACCGTCAAGATACCGTGAAAGCACCCGGGCCGTGTCTTCAATCGGCTCATTCCTGGCCATCTGGGTATCTCCGGAGCTTATAAATATGGGAACCGCTCCAAGTTGAATGGCAGCAGCTTCAAATGAAATCCGCGTCCGGGTGGATGGTTTGTCAAAAATCAACCCCACGGATTTCCCGATCAGTGTCCGATCCAGAATACCCTTTCGATGACGCGACTTGAGTTCTGCCGCCCGATCAAGCAGTAATTTAAAATCTGACGGTTCCAGGTCTGATAATGTCAGAATATCTTTTTTCAATTGAACTCCCCTTTTATAGAACTAAAAATTTCATCCAGGCAAGATATCAAAGAATCGATCTCTTCTCTTGTTATGATCAGCGGCGGGATAAACCGCAATATGTTCTCCTGGGTGCAGTTGATCAAAAATCCTTTATTTATGCATTCAGTGACAATCGGAGCCCCCGGGATTTTCAGTTTTAATCCAAGCAGCAGCCCGATGCCACGAACATCTTCAACGACCTCGTGCCGATCTTTTAAAGACATTAAGCAGTCTTTAAAATAAGATCCCACCTGGCGGCAATGGTCAACAATATTTTCCCTTTCAAACAGTTTCACTACTTCAAGGGCGGCCGCGGTGATAATCGGAGTACCTCCGAACGTCGACGCATGAGCGCCTGCCTGAAATGCGGATGCGGTATCTTCTTTGGCCAGCATGGCACCGATGGGCAGGCCATTGCCCAGCGCCTTGGCAAGGGTCATGATATCCGGTTCAACATTGAAATGTTCATAGGCAAAAAACCGCCCGGTTCTCCCGATGCCGGTCTGAACTTCATCAAAAATAAGAAGCGCACCGGCTTTGTCGCAGAGCTGCCGCACCGCCCGAAGATATTCCGGCGCCGGACAGACCACACCGCCTTCTCCCTGAACCGGTTCGAGCATCACCGCACATACGGCATCGCTCATCTGCCGTTTCAACGCATCAATATCATTGAACGGAACAAACTCGAATCCGGAAAGGACCGGGTCATACCCTTCACGTATCTTCTGCTGTCCTGTGGCAGATAGTGTGGCAAATGTTCTGCCGTGAAACGATTTTTCCATGGTAATAATTTTAAACCGGTCACGGTGGCCTTTATCATGCGAATTTTTTCTGGCAAGCTTGATTGCCGCCTCATTGGCTTCCGCGCCGCTGTTGCAGAAAAAAACCCGATCCGCAAAACTATGGTCCACCAGCCAGGCAGCCAGTTCCACCTGGGGAGTCGTATAGAAAAGATTGGATACGTGGAACAGCAAATCCGCCTGAAGAGAAAGTGCTTGTGCAATCTCGGGGCAGGCATGGCCTAAATTACAGACGGCAATCCCGGCGACAAAATCGGTATACTCTTTCCCATCAATATCCCACAGCGTGCATTTCCGACCCTTTGTAAATACAATCGGAAAGCGTTTATAGGTTGATGCAATGACTTTATCCGCCAGATTTATGACTTCATTTTTCATTCTGTTACTTCCGTACCGATTCCTTTATTCGTAAAAAGTTCCAGAAGTAATGCATGGCGTTTGGTGCCGTTGATAATCTGGACTTTTTCCACACCGTTTTTTAAGGCGTCCAGCGCATATTCAATCTTCGGGATCATGCCGCCGGAAATTGTTTTCTCAACCATCATTTTTTTAATGGTGTTAGCGTTAATCGATGAAATCAATTTGCCGGATGCATCCATCACCCCGTCGACATCGGTTAAAAAAATCAGCCGGCCGGAAGAGAGCGCTCCCGCAACCTTTGATGCCACAAGATCCGCGTTGATATTATAGGTTTCACCGTTCATCCCGACGCCAACCGGTGCGATCACAGGGATAAAACCCTGTCCACTCAATGTTTTGATAATCTCGGGGTTGACTTTGGCCACCTTGCCGACATGGCCGGGGTCAATAATTTCCGGTGGTTTTGTCTCATCCGGCTGATGCATGAGCTGAAGCTTTTCAGCCAGGATCAATTCACCGTCTTTACCGCTGAGGCCTACTGATTTACCGCCCTGACGGTTAATCTGAGCGACAATGCCTTTATTAACCTTGCCGCCGAGCACCATTTCCACGACATCCATGGTCTGTTCATCGGTAAACCGCATCCCGTTGATGAATTTCGTGGTGATGCCCATCTGGGCCAGCACCTGATTAATCTGAGGTCCGCCCCCATGAACCACCACCGGGTTCATTCCGATAAATTTCATCAGCGTAATGTCCCGGGCAAAGTCTGTTTTCAGCTGTTCATCCACCATGGCATGACCGCCGTATTTAACCACAATGGTCATCCCCGCAAAATCCCGTATATACGGCAATGCCTCAATTAATATATCAGCAACATTGGGTGTCATATTTTTCCTTTTATAAAATATAC
>JAHECJ010000319.1 GCA_024641805.1 Desulfococcus sp. | reverse complement strand
TTTAAGGATGTTGATCTATTTTAAGTTTCAAAAGTTAAAACCCTACGGGCTTGCCGATCTCACGGCATCTACTGCGTCAAATGCGCAACCGCATAAACGACTATAGCGGCAACGCATTTTCCTTGTATATGCGGCAACCTCGACAATCGCTCAATTTAGGTATTAATAAGTATTGAAATGCCTGAAAGATATGAGGTGTTTAAGTTTTCGTGTCACACAGCAAAAAATTCTGAAACCTGAGCACCGAACACTGAAACCCAATAATACCGGGTGCTGCTAAAATTTTGAACAATAACCTGACCATTTAAAAATCGGGGAGAGGGATCATGGGATCGGGAAAAACCGTCAAAAGAATTCTTTTAGCCTGCTTAAGTGTCTTTATCGTTTTTGCACTGACTGCTGTCCTTGTTATCGGATTCCGCTACGGCGGTGGTCAAACGGATTTCCCGGACCGTACCACCGCTCCGGTTTTTTCCGGAGATAATATCGAAACCGTTGCCGACCTTTCCGAACCGCCGGGCAATCTTGCGGTTTCAAAAGACGGCCGGATATTTTTTTCACTGCACCCGGAAGGCCGCCCGGATATAAGGGTTGCTGAACTGGTTAACGGCAAGGCGGAGCCATACCCTTCTTTAGAATTTCAGGGTCCTGGAAAATCCGAGATTTTTTTTGACACGGTTTTATCAATTAGGATAGACAGCCGGAATCGCCTCTGGACCCTGGACCTCGCGAATCACGGTCTGGGGCAGCCACGCCTTCTGGCTTTTGATCTCGGCACTGATAATATGGTCCACCAGTTCGACTTTCCTGATTCGATGGCCGGGATCGGTTCCCATCTGAATGACTTTCAGATCGATCCGGCCGGAGAAACGATTTATATTGCGGATGCCTCAATTTTTGCCAAATCACCGGCGATCCTGGTCTACGATATTAAAAACCGGCAGTGTCGGAGAGTTCTGGAAAAAAATCCGGCGGTCATGCCGGAAAATTTTATTCCCGTGGTCCAGGGACGAGAAATGCTCATTTTCGGACTGTTTGCCATACGTCCCGGCGTGGATTCAATTGCTTTGGATAAAGCCGGCGAATGGCTGTATTTTGCCCCGGTGACCAATAATTATCTGCATCGAATCCGTGCCGGGTATTTAAAAGATGTTTCGCTGTCTGAAGCAGAGTTGGGCCGACATGTGGAAGATTTTGCCCTTAAAACCATGAGCGACGGTTTGAGTATGGACCTTGAAAACAATATTTACATTACAAACCCTGAGCAATCGGCAATTGTCCGCCTTATGCCGGCGGGCAAACTCGAAACCCTTTTGAAAGATGACCGGCTCCGCTGGCCGGACGGTTTAGGGTTTGGTCCGGACGGATGGCTCTATATCACCTGCAGTTCGCTTCACCAGGTGATCGGCAAAACCCCGCAATTTGTGAGGTCACACGCGCCTTTTCAGATTTATCGTTTTAAGCCGGGGGCAGCAGGAGTTCCCGGACAATAATCCGGTTCTGATTTTTTAAAGAAAACTCAATGGTCTCAGTGAAAATCGAACAGATTCAACTCAAGCGGTATTTTAACAGCTTGTTCATCCTGGGTGAGGTAAAAGTGAAGATCGTGATTAATCTAATTAATTAATTTTCCAGGTGGGTACTGCCGACCAGGAAACTGGATTTATTATAATTCCATACCCCGATTCCTTCTGAATCGGGCATCGCGTTTTTCGAATTACCTTTAAGATAGTTGACCAGCTTTTCTTTCATGTCAGCGTTTTCCCACGGGATGGCACTGAATATTGAATGTCCGTCATTTTCAATTAACCGGCACCATTGTTCGGAGGTATAATCGGATGCGGAAAAATCACTTGTGGCATGGCAGCGTTTAAAACAAACGGAATGATTATACTCCTGCAGGTCTCTCCGCCTGATTTCCAACGCCGAAACTATTACAGGCACCGGGGCAACCAGGGCAGGCGAAATGTCATCCAGCATCTGGTCATCCATTAGCCGGGCATCGATGATCCGGGTTTCCACTAACCTGAAATACTCATTTGTTTCGGTCGCCGGTGCTTCAAATGCAGAATTCGGAGAAAAGCCGGTTACCTCAACTGAATCCGTCGCGTGTAAAATAGTGTCCGGGTGAAACATCAATACGCAAAAAAAGGTCATGATCAAAGCACTGAATTTCAATTTTTGATTTTTAAAAGTCGGATTCATGGCAGAAATCTCTTTTAGAGGTTCAAAAAGAAACAGAATATTTTTTAAAATTCGAATGATAATTTCAGCCGGCAAAAGATATTTCAGTAAATCTACTGCCGGTTTTTTTGGGGACAATGTAACAAAACCGATTTTCAACTATCCAACGACAAAAACGAATAATATTAACCTTTACGTAAAATGAAGGATTATTCAATTGGCCGAAAGGTGTATTTTTTTAAAAAAAAGACCTAAGCCCTTCGGACGCAGTTATGGGACCATCGGGTGAGGTGATTTTTAGAAATCGAAGAGCTTATTTTTTCAGAGAGCAAAGCAGCAGGGCGGCAACAATATCCAAACCGATGAAAATCCGGTACGCGGTATCGTAAGATCCGGTAGTGTCGAAGCTTTGGCCGGCGATAAGATAACCGAACATCTGCAAAACCAGAAAGATTGAAATATAGCGGAGTACAGCGGCAAAATTTTTCCGGCCAAAAAGGGAGGCAACGATAATGGGAAAGGTAGACATGATGCCTCCCATGGAAAAACCGAAGACCGGGATAAAAATAATTAATGCTGCCATCGAGTTTTTAACCAGGCCCAGATAAAGGCCCAGCGCATTTGCAAGGGTCATGGCAATGGCAATCCGTTTGGGGTTAAACCGGTCGCACATCATTCCCCAGCTGTATTTTCCGCCAGCGCCAACCAGCGATGTGGCACCCATCATCATCATGGCTGTGAGACTTGAAAACCCGGTATCCGCAAAACGGGGTTTAAGCTGGGACATGACGCCCACCGTCCCGACCATCATCAGTCCGAAGGCCAGGCCGAGCTTCCAGAAAACATCTGTTCGGACCAGTCTTGACAGATTCCACTCCGCAGAAGCAGTCACCTGAGGCGGCACGTGAATCTGGATTTGTCCGGCGGTGTAAGTGTCCGTGTTTATCGTCAGTCCATCCGGAGCCAATCCCATATCCTCCGGCCAGTCTCTGACGACAACCCAGGCCAGCGGCCCGAAAGACACCATGACCAGACCAATGAAAAGAGCAGCGTTTTCGATTCCGGTATGCTGGATCAGCAGAAGGGCGGCGATGGGAAGGATCGCACCGGATAATGACATACCGGCAGTCGCAAATCCAATTGCTTTTCCCCGTTGATCTACAAACCAGTTATTGACTGCGCAACTGGCGACGATACCGCCATATGCGCCATTACCGATGAACAAGAGGGAATAAAACAGGTAGAATTGCCAGAGGGTATGGACCCGTGCAATAAACATAAAGGAGATGCCTGCGGTAATGGAACCGGCAAGCATTAAACGTCGGACACCGGTTTTCATCAAAATGGTGCCGTAAATATACTGGCTGGAAAAGCCGAAAACCGTACCGATTACCAGGGCAAGGTTAAGGTCGGTCCGGGTCCATCCCCGTGCACTGCATAAAGGTTCTAAAAATGCGTTAAATGCATAAAACCCGGTGCCGGTGGACAAAAAATATCCCCAGCAAGCCACAGTGGCAATGTACCAGCCGTAATATATTTTCGTATCGGTTTGTTTCATTTATTTTGAAACCGATACGATGGAGTCCGCCTTACCTTTTGTAAACAGGATGGCATATAAAATGGCTGCAAAGCACACCGTGGCGGAACAAGCGAAAAATTTATAATATGATCCCATGGGTGCAAGAAAAATAACGGTTATCCAGTGAAGTCCGATCAGGGTAAAGGAATGAAGCTTTAACGGAAAATCATCAAACCGGCAGATGATTGCCAGCCCGCAGAGGTTCCAGCCGTAAAGGGACGCAAAGGCATGAATGCGAAGCAGCCATTTATAATTTGCACTGGCATAATCAGGTGACATTTCGAAAATAATATATAAAATTCCGGTAATCGCCGTATAAAGCAGAAACCCCATGCCGGAGATCAGAAACGCTTTCTGCTGCAAGTCTTCCCCCAGTGTTAGCAAAAGATACAGAATCATAATAACGGTTCCAAACAAAATCACGGTTACAAAAACCTGGGGAACCAGTTTTTCGAAAATGA
>JAHECJ010000318.1 GCA_024641805.1 Desulfococcus sp. | reverse complement strand
ACATTTCCAGCATTTTAACCGTATAAACCGGCATGATCCCCGGAATGATCGGAACGGTGATCCCAATAGCCCGGCAGCGGTCGACATAATCATAAAAGAACTGGTTATCATAAAAATACTGGGCCACCAGATACCCGGCGCCGCTGTCCTGCTTGAGTTTGGCGTATTCAATATCCTTTTCCAGGCTGACTGCGTGAATGTGCCCTTCGGGATAACCGGCAGCCCCCAGGCAGAAATCATACCGGTCTCTGATAAAGGCCAGCATGTCCGAGGCATGGGGCAATGCATCCGGATGGGGGGTGAATGAGACATCGTCCTGGGGTTCATCCCCCTGGATCACAAAAACCGTTTCAATGCCCTGGCTTTTAAATTTATCCAGGACTTCCGTCAGATCATCCGGTCCCAGGCCAACGCCGGCAATGTAGGCCACAACATTGAGCCCCCGGTCATTTTTAATTTTGTCAATCAGTTCATAGGATCCTTCACGGGTCGAACCGCCTGCGCCAAACGTCACCGACATATAATCATGCCGGGTTGCCGCCAGCAGATCCAGGACTTTTTCAAGGTTTTCCGCCGCTTTTGGTGTCTTGGCCCGAAAAAATTCAAACGAGATAACCGGTTTATTCCCTGCCGCCTGATATAGATTTGCCACCCGCATTGTTACCCTCCATTAAAAATTTGATATGATTAACAATTTTATTTATTTTAAAATAAGAATCGATATTTTTAAGCAAATACCTTTAACATCGATATGCATCACGGACAATAAGAAATTTGATTTTGAATCATTGTTGCCCGGGCCGGAAAGCGCATGGCGATACGCCCGGATCAACCAAATAATTTCACCGAATAAATTCGAGGTTGTTTTATTAAAACGCCGATTGTATTTAACAGGTTGTCGAGTTTACATTCAAAAAAAAATGATGAGACATTATGAAGTTTGAAGATTACCATATTGCGGAAGAAATAAAACAGAACCTGGCCCAGCTGGGTTTTAAGCGGCCGACGGACATCCAGTTCAAATCCATCCCGTCGATCATGAAAGGCGAGGATGTGCTTGCCATCGCCCAGACCGGAACCGGTAAAACCGCTGCATTTGCCATCCCGGTCATCAATAAAATTCACGCATACAAAACCAGCAAGCGCTCTTACGGCATCAAATGCATTGTTATGGTCCCGACCCGGGAACTGGCTGTGCAGATCGGCGATGTTTTTAAAACGCTGGCCCTGCATACCAAAGTCAAAACCTTTACCATTTACGGCGGCGTGGAGCAGGATGCCCAGATTAAAAAACTGCAGGACGGCATTGATATCCTTGTGGCCACGCCGGGACGCATGTTTGACCTGATCAGCCAGGGATATATACGTCTCGAAAATGTGGACACCCTGATCTTAGATGAAGCGGACCACATGCTGGATCTGGGGTTTATCAATGATATTAAATATGTGAAAAAAATGCTCACCCGGCAGCATCAGACCCTTTTTTTCTCCGCCACGATCAACAAGGAGATAAAAAAACTCGCCTTTTCCCAGGTGAAAAGTTCCGCCATCCGGATCCAGGTGTCGCCGGAAGATCCGGTTTCAAAAAATGTCACCCACTTTGTGATGTTTGTGGAAATGGACGACAAACGGTTTTTTCTGGAAAAATTCATTAAAGATCACCCGGACAGCCGGATCATCGTCTTTGTCAGAACCCGGGTGCGTGCCGAGCGCGTGGCAAAAGCCATGGAACGGGTTCAGATCAGCGCGTTTACCATCCACGGCGAAAAGGAACAGAGCCTGCGTTCCGACGTGATGGAGAAATTCAAATCCGGGGAATGCAGTCTCCTGATCGCCACGGATGTCAGCGCCCGGGGAATCGACGTTCCGGATGTCAATTATGTCATCAACTACGATTTGCCGGACAAGGCGGAAAACTATGTCCACCGGGTGGGCCGGACCGGCCGGGGGGTTAAAAAGGGAATTGCCGTCTCGTTCTGCAGCCAGGAAGAAAAAGAGCGTCTTTTAGAAATTCAGGCATTTTTAAACAAGGAAATTGAAGTGATCAAAACCAGCAAAGCCGATTACGCCCAGACCCTTGAAATGACCTCCGCCGTAGACGATATCCAGACGCTGATTGAAAATTTTGAAAACCGCAAAAAAAGGAAGAAAAAAAGCAAATCAAAATAATATAAAACCTAAATTGAGCGATTGTCGAGGTTGTCGCATACACAAGGAAAATGCGTTGCCGCTATAGTCGTTTATGCGGTTGCGCATTTGACGCAGTAGATGCGGTGAGATCGGCAATCCCGTAGGGTTTTAACTTTTGAAACTTAAAATAGATCAACATCCTTAAATAAATATAAAAACAATTTTTTCAAAATTTAAAACGCTCAATTTAGGTAAAAATGAAATTTTTATTCATTGAAACATTTTCCATCGGTTCTCATGCGCTTTTCGCAAGCGGGCTGGCGGACCATTCCTCCCATACCATCGACATCATGGCAATGCCCGGTGAAAACTTCCGATGGCGCATGCTCGGCGCGGCCGTATACATGGCCGACAATATCCCCTCCCTTGCCACCTATGACGGCGTGATTGTTACCGACCTGTTCAACCTGGCGGATTTCAAGGCACTGACCGGCCCGAAATGCCCGCCGGTCCTCCTGTATTTCCATGAAAACCAACTGACATATCCCCGCCCCGGAAAAGACAGGAGCGTGCTCATGCTCGGCATGATCAATATTTCATCCGCTCTGGCCGCGGACCGGATCCTGTTTAATTCAAAAACGCATCAAGACGATTTTTTAAATGCAGTGCCGGAATTTTTAAACCGGGGAAAAGATTTCCGGCCCGCCGGGGTGGCAGAAAAAATCCGGGAAAAATCCCGGGTACTCTATCCCGGCATCGCGCTCCCGCCGGGCCTGGCACCGGATTTACCGAAGCAGACCGATCCGCCCCTGATTATCTGGAATCACCGGTGGGGGTATGACAAAAATCATCCGCTGTTTTTCGAGGTGCTTGAAAAACTCCAGGACCAGGGGTTTGATTTCCGGGTGGCGCTGATGGGTGAAAATTTCGGCATGATCCCGGATGAATTTCACCGGGCACAAGAACGCTTTGGGGATAAAATTGTTCAGTTCGGATATGTACCGTCCAGAACCGAATATTTCAACTTACTGAAACAGGGGACCATTGTCATCAGCACATCCATCCAGGAAAACTTCGGCATGTCCGTGATCGAAGCCATGATCATGGGCTGCCTCCCGCTGCTGCCCAACCGGCTGTCATATCCGGAAATACTCCCCGAAGCCTTCCATGACCCGTTCCTGTACAAAAATAAATATGATTTAATTGAAAAGCTTGCCCGCGTCCTTTCAGATGCGAAGGCGTATGAAGAGACAAGGAAAAGACTGGCCAGTGAAATGCGGTCTTTTTTATGGGAAAATGCGGCACCCGGCTATGACCGGGTGCTTGAAGCGCTGGCAGGACTATAACAGGCAGTATGGAATTGGAACCATTCAAGTCCTGACAGCCATATAAGTCTCACGACGCATGAATTAACGTGTTAAATCTTATCCCTTTTGGATTTCTTCTCTTTTTTCTCACTGCGCTTTTCTTTCAACGTTTTTTCCGGTTTTTTCTTATCTGTTTTTTGCGTATCTCTTGCTTTTGACATTAATTCCTCCTTTGTTTCGGTGAGTTATATGGAATGAGATTTTTGTGCGCTTTGAGTATAGAAGCCCTTTAAAGATCACGCTGACATTGTCAAAGGTTCTATTTCGGCCAAGTCAATATTGTCTTTGGCTATCCATAAATCGTAATTATCCTGCATGAGAAGCCAGCTTTCAGGACTGCGCCCTATGCATTTCGAAAGGCGTAACGCCATTTCAGGGCTGACAGCACTTTGTCCCTTGATAAGTCGGGAAAAGGTTGAAGGCGAAACTTTAAGCCTCAGGGCAACACTTCTGGGGGATACTCCCAGTGGTTCCAAATAAACTTCTTTAATGAATTCCCCTGGATGGGGAGGGTTATACATAGCCATTAGTGATAATCCCCATAGTCTGCAACATAGGCGTTACCATCTTTAAATTCAAAAACGATCCGCCAATTACGGTTAACATCGATCGCCCACAAGCCTTGACGATCACCTTTTAAACTATGGAGCCGCCAGCCTGGAGTATTCATATCTTCAATACATGTCGCTGTATCAAGCGCAATTAGGCGCATTCTCAGCTTCTGTTTATGGCCTTGCTGAA
>JAHECJ010000317.1 GCA_024641805.1 Desulfococcus sp. | reverse complement strand
TACCCGATAACCAAGACCAATAACGACCCGGGAAAACAGTGCGCCCCACTGTTCCCGGGTCGTTGTTTTTTTTAACATTTGATCATCAAGGGGAACATGCGATTCCCATTTTTAATTTTTTTAATGCTTTCCATGGTTGTCCCATGCCGCGTGATCTGCGCCGATGAGGGACCGATTATCCTCTCCATTGAGCAGGCAATTGATATCGCCCTGGAACAAAACCGAAACATCATCCGGGCGAGAAATAATGTGGACTCCGCTCAACTGACATTTAGCACAGAGACCTCCGGCTTTGATGTTAAAGCCAGACCCTTCGCCGGGGGCGGGATCACGGATGGCGATCGGAATTTTAATTCCGGGGTCACTTTCTCCAAAAGCCTGAAACAGGGCATGGCGGTCTCTTTATCGCCAACCATTTCCAAAATCGACTCGGAATACGCCTCATCGGTGGGGCTTTCCCTGGAAATACCGCTATTTAAGTATTACGGGGAGCTTGTGAATACCCAAAACATCAAATCCTCCGAATATTCCATCCGTTCCGCCGAAAGATCCCTTGTCCAGACAAAAGAAAACATTGTCCTTGAAACCGCGACCTCATTTTATGATATCATTGAGCAAAAAAAAAATGTGGAAATGAATCGGCTGCTGGTGGAGAGATTCAAAAACCATACCGCCATTGCTCAAATTAAGACCGATGCCGGACTGGCAGAGCCCATTGACGTATACAGAGCCCAGATCAAGGAAAAAGATGCGGAAGTCAGTTTGACCGGCTCCCTGGAAACCCTTCAAACTGATTATAATAATTTGAAATCTATTCTTTCCATACCTCAGGACAGAAAAATTGAGTTGCAGGACACGTCGGTTGACAGCACCATGCCGGAACTATCGATAGATAAAATTGAAAGCATTGCCTTTCAAAACAGCATTGAAATCAAGAGCGCCCTGGATAATCTGAACGAAAAGAAGCGGGCGGCTAAAATCGCCGAACACTATCTTCTGCCGGATCTCACCCTTGTCTTTGGTTACACCAGAACCGGAATCGGGGATGAGTTTGAAAATGATATGCTTCGGATGAATGATGATACCTTTCAGGTCTACCTCACAAGCACGACGGATTTTTCGCGGACAACAGAAAAAAACTCCTACAGTCAAAGCCTTATCGATGTTCAGTCAGGTGAACTCGATCTGGCGGCCAAAAAAGACCAACTCGGCAAAGAGGTGAAAAACCAGGTTGATTTTTTGGAAAAGTCCAAGGAACGAATCGCTATTATTGAACAACAGATACAAAAAGCAATGGGAAAACTTGAACTTTCCCGCATCAAGTTTAACAATGGGATGGGGGATAATTTTGATATGATTGAAGCGGAAACAGAACTTCATCAGGCAAAACTCAACCACCTGTCCGCACAAATTGACTATATTATCGGCACGTACCGGCTGAGAAAAACCATCGGAACGCTGATCCAATAAAATTGAAACCAGGCTTTCAGAGCGCATGAAACTGAAACTTATTTATACAACCGTATTGATTGTGGCTTGTTTTGCACTTTTTTCAAAATTCGTCCGGACAGACCCGGGAATCTCTCCCGCCGATACCGTGATGGCCATCCGGAGAAATTTTTCAATTGAAGTCAATACCATCGGCACGCTGGATGCCGCCCGATCGAATATGGTTACTTCTTCGTTAAAAGGCGGGAAAGGAAAAATTATTTATCTCATTGAGGACGGCACCTGGGTTGAAAAGGGGGATCTGCTGGTCCAGCTGGACCCCCTTCCCTTTGATGAGGAAATTCTCCGGTTAAAAGGGGAGATTAAAAAACTGGAAGCCGCGGTGGACGCCAAACGGCAATTATTTGAGTGGGAAAAAAGCCAGGTGGAGAAAGAGCTGAACACCGCGGAATTTGATGTGCATAAGGCGGAACTGGAACTGGCAAAATATCAAAAAGGGGAAGGACCGCTTCAGCTTGCCCAGCTCAAGGAGGAGATTGATAAAATCTCAACAGAAAACACCAAATACGCCAATTACTTGAATGATTTAAAAGACCTGAAGGACAAAGGGTATGATCACCCGAGCGAGATCGCAAAAGCGGAACACGAAGTTTTCATCCTGAAAGAAAAAATCGCCGCAGCGGATCGCAAATACGCAAACTACAAAGATCATGTTTATCCGGCACTCATTGAAGAATACCAGGCGGACGTGGAACACGCGGAGATGGTCCGTGATCAGACCCGGAAAGGGAGCGTGCACAAGATCGCCCAGGCGAAATCGGCATGGGATGAAGTCGTTGCGGATCTGGAAAACTTCAACAAGGGACTGGAACAGGCAGAGAGCCAACTGCAGGAAACAAAAATATCCGCGCCCTCGGCCGGTATTGTGATTCTTTACGAAACCTTCCGGGACGGGCAAAACAGAAAGCCCCGGGTAGGGGACACCGTCCTCCAGAACCAGCCCATTTTATACCTGCCCGACATTTCCACCATGGTGGTCAAAACAAATATCCGTGAAGTGGACCTTCACAAGGTCAAAACCGGTCAGCCGTGCTCCATCGAAGTGGATGCCTATCCTGAAAAAAAACTGGAAGGAACGGTCTCCTTTATCGGTGCCCTGGCATCGGATAAAGGCGGGGGGAACAGCGGGGCCAAGTATTTCCAGATGACCGTTGAAATAACATCCCATGATCCGGTTCTCCGGCCCGGCATGACCGCCCGGGTGAATATTCTGACGGAACGGGTCGAAAATACGCTGACCCTTCCGCTGTATGCCGTGTTTGATGAAAATGAAAAATTTTACTGTTTCCGGTCGAAAAACCGCGCGCTTGAGAAAATTTATCTGACCACCGGCCGCCGCAACGAAGACTTTATTGAGATACTTGACGGGATTGCGGAATTTGATTTAATCAGCACCGTCCGGCCGCCCGGCATGAACTGAACCCCATCGGAAATTGGTTGAAATGCCCTCCCCGCTGATCGAAATCTCGAATTTATCCAAAACATACACCATGGGCCCCAAATCCCTCGACGTCCTGAAAGGGCTGACGCTTTCCGTAAATCAGGGCGATTTTCTGGCCATCATGGGTCCTTCCGGGTCCGGAAAATCCACGCTTTTGAATATTCTGGGATGCCTGGACCGGCCGACCGGCGGGAAATATATTCTCGATGAATCCGATGTCTCCCATGCATCGGACGACGCGCTGTCTGCCATCCGCTCCCGTATCTTCGGCTTTGTGTTTCAGAGTTTTAACTTAATTTATAATTTAAATGTTTACGACAATGTCAGCATGCCGTTTTTATACGCGAAAAGCAGCAAAACAATTATCCACGAAAAAACCTTAAAGGCCATCGAAGATGTCGGGCTGTCGGAAAGGATCCACCACAATCCCTATGAACTGTCCGGCGGCGAGATGCAGCGCGTGGCAATCGCCCGCGCCCTTGTCAATCAGCCCAAAATCATTCTGGCCGATGAACCCACGGGAAACCTTGACTCAGTGACCGGCGCCGCCATCATGGAAATCATCGAAAAACTCAACAGCAGCGGGACATCCATTATCCTTGTGACCCATGACAAGAATATCGCCCTGACTGCCCAAAAAATACTGACTTTAAAAGATGGTAAATTTATTTAGAATAATCAGCTATTTAAAAATATCTCTGCTGTCGCTGCATTCCAACAAGCTGAGATCTTTTTTGAGCATTATCGGCATCGTGTTCGGGGTGATGGCGGTTATCATCATTATTTCCGTGGGGGAAGGCGCAAAAGCGGAGGCACTCCGGCAAATCGAGAAACTGGGCACCAAAAACATATATGTCAAATCCGTTGAACTCGGCGAAGATAAAAAACAGGACCTGATGAAACGCCATAATTCGGGACTGGGCGCAAGTGATCTGGTCCGGATTCAAAACGGCTGCCCGCATATAACGGATATTGCGGCGTTGAAGGAAATTCCGGCATCGGTGATCGGCGCTTTCAAAGAGATGACGCCCCAGATTATTTCATGCGCCCCATCCTATTTTGATATTTTAAATCTTACGTTAAATTCCGGCCGGTTCATCCGGTCAAATGATATTACCGACTATCATCAGGTCTGTGTGATCGGTTACAATGTCGCCGTCCAGCTCGGTTCCAACGGCATTGTCGGCAGCCGGATCAGAATCGGCAGCAACCTGTTCAAAGTCATCGGGATCCTCGACCGGTACAATATCGAGACGTCAAAATCGTCGGCGGTTTCCGAAAGAAACTAT
>JAHECJ010000316.1 GCA_024641805.1 Desulfococcus sp. | reverse complement strand
AGAATCACGTCGCCATGGGTGACAGCGATCACATGCCGGCCGAGATGCTGTTTTCGGATTCGCCGGATAAATTTTTCCGTCCGTCGGATTACGTCTTCCGGCTGTTCGTATTTCGGGCCTTTGCCGGCATAAACGTCCCAGGCATAGGGGGCGAGCATTTTACTGGGCTGCCCCTGAAACCGGGAAAAAACTTCCGTAATCAGCGAGGATATTCTTAATGGAATCCGGGGATGGTATTGAAGGATCCGTTTGGCCGTCTGCCGGGCGCGGAGCAGCGGGCTGCTGTAAATTCCATCGATGAGACAGCCTTTGAATACTTCGGACACCCGGGTGGCTTCCTGCCGGCCGCTGGGGTCGAGCCTGAATCCTGAAAGCCGTCCGTAAAAAATATCGCCGGGATTTTCTACATGACCATGGCGGATCAGGGATATGCGCGTTGCCGGCGGATCAATTAAATCGGCCATTGGATATAAAATTTTCGATCATTGAAAATGCCGCATCATCCGTGTATTGAACGGGCGGACGTTTGCAGTAAAAAGCGGAAGGGGCCGCCAGAACACCGCCGATATTCCGGTCCAGGGCCAGTTTGCAAAGGCGAATGCAGTCGATGGCGGCTCCGGCGGAGTTCGGAGAATCCTCAACCGATAACCTCAGTTCCAGGTTCATGGGCACATTGCCGAAAATCCGACCTTCCATTCGGATAAAAGCCACCTTGTTATCGTTGAGCCAGGGAACGTAATCGCTGGGGCCGATGTGAATTTTCCGGTCGTCCGGCTGCTCGCCCATCACTGATTTAACGGCCTCGGTTTTGGACTGTTTTTTTGAACTCAGCCGGTTTTTATCCATCATATTTAAAAAATCGGTATTGCCGCCGGTGTTTAGCTGATATGTGTTGTCTATTTTCACCCCGCGTTTGGCAAACAGGTTGGCCAGGGCGCGATGGATGATGGTGGCCCCCATCTGTGATTTGATATCATCACCGATGATCGGGATGTTGGATCTTTTAAATTTTTCCGCCCATTGCGGATCCCCTGCGATAAAGACCGGGATGTTGTTGATCAGCGCCACCCCGGCTTCGAGGGCGCACTCGGCGTAAAATCGGGTGGCTTTTTCAGATCCAACCGGCAGATAGTTCAGCACGATTTCCGTACCGGAATCTTTTAAAATTCCAATGACTTTTTTTTTGTCCGGCTCAGGGTGATCACTGGGAACAAACGTATATTTTTCATCATAATTTTTCATATGGTCCGCGCAGCCGTCCAAAATAGCGCCCATGGATACGGAAACGTTTGCGGGGGGCATGGTTTCAGCAAATTTGACGGTGCAGTTCGGTGGTTGAAAAATGGCTTCATGAACATCTTTTCCCACTTTTCGCCGGTCAATATCAAAGGCCGCGGATATCACAATGTCCCCAGGGGCATATCCGTTTATTTTCCAGTGCAGAAGACCGACGGATTCTTCTTTTGACTTGCCCCGGTAGTATTCGATTCCCTGGATCAGTGAACTGGCACAATTGCCGGTGCCGATGATGGCTATTTTTATGGGCTGCATAAGAGTTCCTTTAATCCGCTAAGCGGGGGTTATTTTATTTTTTATATTCAAATTTCGTAAAAAATACAATGGTTTCTTTTTAATTCACCCGCAGGCGTATGTCCGCGGATTCAGGTGGGATGCGCGATCTATCGTTTGATTAATCCATGGATAAGGGATAAGATTCCAGGCAATGGATATTTTTTATTCCGGGAGATTTTATAATGGCTGATTTTATTCATTCGTTTTTGTTTCAGGATTCCCCCATAAAAAATCATGGGAACGGGGTCTCTGCAACCATGGTTATGGATTCCAGCAAGGAAGGCTGGGTCGGGATTCCCCATGGTGGAATCGGCATGGGGGCCATCCTGGAACTGGTGCCGGAGATAGGGCATTCTGCTGCCGGAAAGAGCGAGTTCCAGTATCCGGTGAGCTGCAGCTTTCGTATGGGCGGGGCTGAGGCACGGGTCGGAGATAAGGTGGTTATTGAAGCAGAAGCTGTGGATGACGGGATGTCCGGGCGCATATCGGTGGAAGGCGCGGCTATGCCCTATATTACCGGCGACATCGCATTTGGTGCCCGGGCGGCGGAAACGGATGATTATGCGAGGCCTTATGTACCGTCAGCGTTTTCCATGATTGAAGGCAAGCTGGATCATCTTCCCCACTACCGGAACTGTTTTGTCTGCGGCGTGGACCGGAAATTGCCGGGTCTGAAACGACGGTTTCACCTGTGGAAAAGTCCGCACGGTAATATTTCGTGTGCCTTTGCGGGGTTCAATGATGAAGACCGGGATACGTTTTTCCGGTTCGAAAGAAACGGTGCGCTTCATCCCATGGGACTGCTGGCGGTGCTGGACGAAACCATGGGGTGGGGCGGTTTTTTGGCGTCGGCAAACGGTGGTGTCTCTGTCCGTCTCAACTATAAGATCTTGAGAAAAATCGGGATTGATGAAAAGCTGGTCTTCTTCGGAAGGGGCGAAAAGGTCATGGGCCGGATTGACAAGCGGATGCTTTTCTGGGCATCCGGGTGCGGGGCAGTGATGCAGCCTGACGGGTCATTTGAAAAGGTTGTTGAATCCTCGGGTCAATGGTATGCCATGGCAGCATTGACCGACCAGATGCGCACCGAACTGATCCCCGAGTCGCTGACCGAAAATGCATTTGCAGTTGCCGGAATTCCGTCTGTGGTATGAGAACCACGAATTATAATTTGGATTAGTCTGATTTTCGTTTGTGGATTGTCCCCGGAGCGGTTCGTGTTTTGAAACCGCCCCGGGAACAGGTTAACATACCGACTGTGTTATTGAACGGTGATTTTTTTGGTTTGTTTTGCTTCCGGTTTCGGAACAGTGATTTTCAGCACACCATCTTTATAGTCGGCTTTGATGGCGTCCGTATCCACGCCTTCCGGCAGCGCAAAGGATCTTTGAAAATTGCCGTACGCCCTTTCTTTCCGGTAATAATTTTCCTCTTTCAGCTCCTTGTCTTCAGTTCGTTCGCCTTTCAAAACCAGCACGCCGTTTTCAACATCCACATGGATATCTTTACGGTCAACCCCCGGAAGTTCAGCTTTGATTACGTATTGGCCGTCTTCTTCAAAAACATCCGCCGAAGGGTTCCAGTTCCGGAAGGCCAACCCGTCATCCGTCCTCGTTGCCGGTGCGAAAAAATCATCAAAAAACCGGTTCATTCTGTCGTGCAGCCCCCATACGTTTCGTTGGGGCGTCCATCTGATCAGTTCCATAATTTTACCTCCGTTTTTACGTTTTATAATAATTTCTTTTGCCATTACTTCTATTTTGTTTATATAAAAAATATGGATGATTTATTTTATGTCAATAGCATTTCATTACTTTATATAAAATTATTATAAAGTAATGAAAACTAAAGAAATCAGCAAATGGGGTGCGTTATGGACCAGTTTAAAAATAAAGACGTAGAGTTGCCTCCGGCTTCTTCCCGGGCGCTGACCGGAATGCAATCGGTGCGCGTGACATTTAAGCTGTCAAAACAAACAATTAAGACCATCAATATTGTTGCCGCGCAATTGGGTATTCGCCAAAAATCTTTGTTCGAGCATCTCATGGAAGATGCCGATAGTCTCCAGGCGGTGGCGGATGAAATTCAGCAGATCGACCCGGATGCAGAAAAAAGGATTCATAAAACCTATGTGATCAGCCGGAAATCACTGACACGGCTTGAAAAAGCATGCCGGATCAGCAATGCGCACCGGGATATATTAATCGAGTATTCCGTTCAGCGGTTAATGCCCATCATCGAAAAAGAACAGGAGAAACAGAAAAAAAGAAAAGAAATCGTGAATGAATTTAAGAAGATAGTTCGACAGTCGCGGGAATTGCTGGAAAAATCCGGCGAGCTGCTGGACGAAGACGATATAGTTTTCAATCGCCTGGCGTCAGCAATTGCCTACAGTATGAATGCATATCAGCATATGGCGGAATATGTTAAAAAAGGGGAGGGGTTGGAGGACTTTTGATTCGCCCGGTGACTGAGTTATAATGGGATCGCTGCTGCAAACGACACGGATTTCCCATTATTCCTTTCAACTGAACGGATCCAACCTGATGAGAAAGCAGGGTTATTTGTGGTATTTCTCCTGCAGGTCGGCCAGCTTATTCAAATATTGATCCTGAAAAATCAAATTGTTTTGACTAGCAATATTATCCCGGGTCAGATCAATATAAGGGCGGATATCGAT
>JAHECJ010000315.1 GCA_024641805.1 Desulfococcus sp. | reverse complement strand
CCGCACCCATGTTATCTTTACCCTGGCGCCTCTGGCCATGAACCTGGTTGCCGTCATCGGCGCCGCTACGCTGCTGCTGGCAGGATTCAGCGGTCTTGTGCAAAAAGACATCAAACGCGTGCTGGCCTATTCCACCATCAGCCAGTTGGGCTACATGTTCCTGGCATTGGGTGTGGGGGCCTGGTCCGCGGCCATTTTTCATCTGGCAACCCACGCTTTTTTCAAGGCCCTGCTTTTTTTGGGTGCCGGCGCAGTGATCCATTCCCTTGGGGGAGAGCAGAATATGTTTCAGATGGGCGGACTGCGGCGTGAAATGCCGATTATTTTCTGGACATTCCTGATCGGCGCAGCTTCCCTAACCGCGCTTCCGCTGGTGACTGCCGGATTTTACAGCAAAGACCTGATTATTTGGCAGTCCTTTGCATCGGTTCAAGGCGGCGCGGGGTTTTTCGCAGCCGCACTGGTCGGGGCGTTATTGACCGCTCTCTACACCTTTCGCATGGTGTTTCTGACATTCGCCGGACCGGTCCGGACACCGGTGACCCATCACCCGGGAATTTCCATGAAACTTCCCCTGGTAATTCTGGCGGGGCTTTCACTGGCTGCCGGGTTTGTGGAAATGCCGGAAACATTGGGGGGAGTTCATTTGTTTTCCCGGTTCATTGACGGATCCCTGCCGGAAGTCCTGATTACAGAAAGCCTGGAACACCTCGAGGGAATCTTTGAAATCGTTTCAGGCGGCGTCACGCTGTTTGGCATCTTCCTGATTTATCTGTTTATACAGCGCTTACCCGGATATACATTGAAGCTTTCAACTTCTGCAGCGGGCGCGTTTCTGAAACGTTTCTGGCTGCAGGGCTGGGGATTTGACTCGCTCTATGATTGGGTTTTCGTTCGGCCATATGTCTTTTTTGGCCGAGTGAATCGCGACGATATTATCGACAGTGTGTATGACATGATCGCATGGCTCGGCCGCACCGGATATTCCACGCTGAGTCCTGCTCAAAACGGTCAGGTGCGCACCTATGCGTTCGGCATTGCCTTGGGAGCGGCGGCCGTCATGGCAATGGTGGTGCTGTTATGATACTTGTGTGGCTTATTGTCATTCCAATAATGGGCGGTCTTGCGGCCTGGCTGCTTGAACGAAAGAATCCAGGGTCTGCCCGCTGGACCGCGCTTCTTTTCCTGCTCGCAAACCTTTTGGCCGCATGTTTTTTCGCGCTGCGCCATGCCGAACAGGCAACGATTATCGCGGGGCCCTGGCTGGCCGCTATTGACGTTCCCTGGATACCCGCCTTCGGCATCCATTTCCATCTGGCCGTTGACGGGCTGAGCCTGGTGCTGATTCTGCTCACCCATTTTTTAGGTCTCGTGGCCATTGTATCGTCGTGGACCGAAATTACGGACCGGGTCGGGTTTTTCTTTTTTAATTTAATGTGGGTGCTGGCCGGCATCATGGGCGTATTTATGGCGCTTGACCTGTTCCTTTTCTATTTTTTCTGGGAAATGATGCTGATCCCCATGTTTTTTATGATTATCATCTGGGGGCATGAAAACCGGATTTACGCGGGCGTCAAATTTTTTCTGTTTACCCAGATCAGCGGCCTGCTCATGCTGGTGGCCATTTTGTGTCTTTATTTCATTCACGGCCAAAATACCGGTGTTTATACCTTCAATTACCTGGACCTGATCGGCACGTCCATTCCGCCGAAAACAGCCATGTGGCTGATGATGGGGTTTCTGATCGCCTTTGCCGTCAAGCTGCCGGCTGTTCCGGTTCATTCCTGGCTCCCGGACGCCCACACGGAGGCCCCCACCGCCGGGAGCATCATCCTGGCCGGCCTGCTTTTAAAAACCGGCGCTTACGGCATGCTCCGGTTCGTCGTGCCGCTGTTCCCGATGGCCGCCCGGGACTTTACGCCGATTGCCATGGGTTTGTCCGTGGCCGCCATCCTGTATGGCGCCTGGCTGTCATTGTCCCAGACCGACCTGAAACGTCTCGTGGCGTATTCGAGCGTCAGCCATATGGGCTTTGTCATGCTCGGCATTTTTGCCTGGAATACCCTCGCACTCCAGGGAACGGTCATCCAGATTATCTGTCACGGCATCAGCACCGGAGCGCTGTTTTTTCTGGTCGGCGCCCTGCAGGAAAGAACCCACTCACGGGATATCGACCATATGGGCGGGCTGTGGACCGTCGCACCGAAAATGGGCGGGGTGACCCTCCTGTTTGCCCTGGCATCCCTGGGACTGCCGGGCCTGGGCAACTTTGTGGGTGAATTTCTAATTCTTTTAGGCAGTTATCCTGTCAACAGCACGATGACGATTCTGGCGTCCCTGGGGCTGATTGCCGCCGCCATCTATTCACTCTGGATGATTCAGGCCGCTTTTCACGGTTCTCCAAAAGAGAAAAAGATGATCCCCGATCTCTCGGCCAGGGAATCGGCCGCACTTGCCGCAATGATTGCGGCCATCATCTGGCTGGGTCTTTATCCGCAGCCGGTCTTCAGGACTGTCGAACCCGCGCTGCGGTTTCTGGAAAGCATCGCGGTTCCCGAATATCATAACGGAGATCAAACACCGGAAGAGACCATGATCGTTTACCATACGGTGCCTGGAAATAGAAATATCGGTTTGCCTCATTCCCGGCAAGGAGCGCGTTATGCATCTCATTGATTTTGTCGCCATCGCGCCGCTGATCATACTCGCCGCAACCGCGGCAGCGGTCATGCTGCAGATTGCGATTGAACGCCACCACGGAAAAACCGCGGTGCTGACGTTTGTCGGTCTGGCCGCGGCGTTTATGGAACTCCCGGCAGCTGCCCGATGGACGCCCTTGTCGGTAACCCCGCTTCTGGTTGTGGATCAATACGCGATTTTTTTCATCGGCCTGATTCTGGCGGCCACCATGATTACCGTGCTGCTTTCATACGGGTACCTGCGGCAGCAGAACGGGCACCGGGAGGAATTTTATCTGCTGCTACTGGTGGCCGCGCTCGGTTCGGCGGTGCTGGTCACCAGCCGTCACTTTGCCGCTTTTTTCTTAGGCTTGGAAATCTTAAGCGTTTCCCTTTATGCCCTGGTCGCCTACACCCGTTCCAGAGCCATCAGCATTGAAGCCGGGATCAAATATCTGGTGCTGGCGGCGGTATCGTCCGCCTTTATGTTATACGGCATGGCGTTGATATACGCTGACCTGGGGTTGCTTGATTTTGTGGGGATTGCCACACACATACAGGCATCTCTGGGCATGGGCCAGTCAATAATCCTGCTGGCCGGGCTGGGCCTGGTGATCGTGGCGATCGGGTTCAAGCTGGCCGTTGTTCCGTTTCACATGTGGACCCCCGATATTTATCAGGGTGCACCGGCCCCGGTGACCGCATTTGTTGCATCGGTGTCCAAAGGCGCCATGGTGGCGCTTCTGGTGAGGCTGTTTGCGCCTATCGACCTGTATCAATTCAATGCCCTGTTTGGTGTTTTTGCCGCCCTGGCCCTTGCGTCCATGGTGACCGGCAACATCCTGGCCCTGCAGCAGACAAACGTCAAACGGCTGCTCGCTTACTCTTCCATTGCGCATATGGGCTACCTGCTGGTGGCGTTCCTGGCCGGCGGCCGGTTTGCCGTTTCCGCGGTGACTTTTTATCTCGCTGCATACACCGTCAGCATTCTGGGATCCTTCGGGGTGATTACGGTCCTGTCCGGGAAAGACCGGGACGCGGAGACCATGGAAGACTTTCAGGGACTGTTCTTTACGCACCCATGGCTGACGGCGGTTTTTACGGTTATGCTCCTGTCGCTGGCAGGGATCCCGATGACAGCGGGGTTCATCGGCAAGTTTTATATTGTGAGCGCGGGGGTGAAGGACGGTCTCCTGCTGCTGGTGATCGCCCTTGTGCTGACGAGCGGCATCGGATTGTTCTATTACCTCCGGGTGGTCATTGCGATGTACAGCCGGCTATCCGAAAAGGCCCTTTCAGTTGGATCTCCGTATCGAATCGCAGTGCCGGGTTCGCTGGCACTGTCGGTCCTGATGGTTTTTCTTTTCTGGTTCGGGGTGCTGCCGACCGCTTTTATTGAGTTGATTCGTCGAATGATCGGGTAAAAATGAACAAACCATTTAATTGAATTCATAGGATATTTGTAATTTTCAAATAAAACAGACGGCCGAAAGGAATCAATATTTCACAAATGACTTGAATTTTATTTTTTGAGGCTTATAATTTCTAAAATGCCACAATGTGGTATTTTGGAAATTCGTTAACAAAA
>JAHECJ010000314.1 GCA_024641805.1 Desulfococcus sp. | reverse complement strand
CGGTCCATTCAACGCACTTTTGAAATGGAAGACGTCCTTCAGTTGATTGTTGACAGTGCGGTGGACACCATGGACGGGAAAGCCTGCGTACTGTTTCTAAAAACCGACGATGGGGATTTTTTCGTCCCTGCCGCGCAAAAGGGATTATCGAATAATTATATCCACGCAGAACCGCTGAGCGCCAAAAAAGTTATCGGGGAAATATTAAAAGACGGCGGATATCTTGCCATCAGGGATGCGACGACCGACCCGAAAGTGGAGAATCATAAAGCAAAAATAGCGGAAGGGATTGCCTCGATTCTGGATGTCCCGGTCATGGCGGACGGAAAACCAATCGGAATTTTAGCCCTTTATACCGCGACCCAAAGAGAATTCACAGAACAGGAGATCGAATTTTTAGCCGGTCTGGCGGATCAGGGCGGTATGGCGATCCAGAAAGCCCGCTTTATCCGGAGAAAAAAACAGAATGCCGAACTTCTTCTCTCCATTACCGAAAACCTCAATTCCTCTTTGGACATCAAAAAAATTCTCAACATCATGTCCGCTGAAATTGCCGATTCTTTCGGCGTCAGGGGGATCAGTATCCGACTGGTGGACGAAAAAACAAAAGAACTGAAACTGGTTGCCAGCTATGGATTAAGTGAAAAATACCTTAACAAAGGACCGGTAACCGCCCGGCAGCTTGAAAAATCGTTAAAAAATCAATGGGAAATCATAAACGGCATAGATTCCGGAGATATCGATTATCTCGACCAAAAAAACGAGGAGGGGATTGCCACCATTCTGAGCCTTCCCATCACCGTGAAGGAGGAGACTATCGGAATTATGAGGGTCTACTGCAATAAAAAAAGAGAATTCCCTGCTGACACGGTCAGCCTGATGCGTTCCCTGGCCCGACTGGGAGGGCTTGCCATCCAGAATGCGGCCATGTATCTGCAGCTGAAAAATGACAAGGAAGATCTTGAAAAGGAAATCTGGACACACAAATCCTGGTTTTAATCCGTTTTCCTGCTGTCACAAAAAAAGTGCATCGCCATTGCGCCGGCATTGTTCCCTCCGGCAGATCCAGCCAACGGTTGTAATGTAAGCATATCCATCACTTTGCGCCTCACGACGCTCACCCTGCCGCCGTTCACTTTCATCTTTATCGGGCGGGCCTGACGACACCCGAAAATTCCCGCGCCGCTTTGCATTCATGGTGCACCTCAAAATTTTTTATGTTTTTGGTTGCATTCAAATCCGGTGTAACTTTCGAAGATGTCTATAAAAATCAATAATCAGACCATGTTTCCTTGGATTCAAAATGCTCTTCTTCCGGTGCACTGGGTATAATATTATCATTCACCCATACGGATTGAGCAGAATCCGTGCGCCGGGTCAGCAACAGGTCATGATAGGCATTTGAAAGTCTTTTGGAAAAAACATTCCCCAACCGCCGGATGATTTTAATGCCGGCCGCAGGGTGTTCATTGAATATCTTGTTGATCTTATCTCTTTGAATCTTAACTACTTTCAAGTCAGTCGCGCAAATCCCTGATGCGGTATATCTGCCCGATTCAAACATGCTGGACCACCCGAAGACTTCGCCGGGCTCGCTCAAACTGTAAGTTATCGTCCCGCCGTTTTTTACTTCAAGATAAAAGGTCCCCTCTATGAGGATATACAAATATTCCGCTTTGTCATTATTTCTAAACAGCACAATCCCTTTTGGATAAAATACCTCGGTGCAGATGCCTGCGATCTTATTCATGACCTCATAATCGATCCCCTTAAATAAATCTATTTCCCGGATAATCATTTTTTCCCCTCCTTTGGCTAAAACAACCAAACGCTTCCCCGTACGTCCAGATTGAAAGCCGAGATGCAAACTTAAAAAAAACAGTTATAAAATCCGCTGGCAAGCTGTGCGCTTGAAAAGCACAGTCCGCTGGGATTCAATCGAATTTTAAAAAAAAAGAGTCTATTTTATTCAACCGGACATGTAAATATCAAAATAAAAAACCGGAGATTCCTTCTGAAAGGTCAACTCCGGTGGATCAATCTGAAAGTTGCAGCCCTGCTACCATGTCTTTATTATGTCTTTCTTTTTTAGATGCATATTCCATAAGAGATTAAAACGGACATGGGGATATACCTTTTGATCTATTTACGGCCATTCGACCTCAGGATATACGCCCTATTACCATCTCTTTTTTATAAGAAATTCATCCGGTCAAGAAAACCTAAAAAATTAAAGATTTAGGCCAGTGGCTTTGCGTCCCATCCTTTCGGACTGGTTTGCTTTTATGTTAAATAAAAAATAAACATGTTCAGATCATTTTTCAAGTCTCCAGACAAAATTATTTTTAATTTTTTCTACAAAAAATGCGGCGGCGGGTTATTTCCGTTTGCCCTGAAAATTCCCCAGTTCCAGACCGCTATAGGTTGCTTACCGGATAACGGAATTACCTGGCAGGTCATCTCCGGCAGGCTTAAAATGGCACATGTATGATTAAATTTTGTACTTCCCGGATTAATCACCATTGTGTTTCTCAGTTTTTCCGTAAAGACCTGGTGCGTATGGCCGACAACCAGAACATCATACTCGAACTCACTCAAATAGTCCGCCCAGACCTTTTTTTGATCCGTCATCACCTGGCCGCTTTCATCCAGCAAATGAATCCCGTTCATCATGGATCTCGGCGGACTTGCATGGACAAAATACAGTTTTACGCCTTCAATCGTTAACTTTAAAACTTTTGGCAAATTCCCGAGGAATCGGTCCACGCCGGTTGTTTTTTCATCCACGCGGGTTTCAAGATACCAGGCATCATGATTGCCCAAAATCGACCGGCATCCATTTTTAACCAGCAGATCAATGGTCTGTTCCAGATCTTCTCCGTAGCCTGCAATATCTCCGGCACAGACAACCTGATCCACCCCCTGTTTATAAAAAATCGACATGGCTTCCCTGACCGGAGACGGTGTCGCATGAACATCACTGATTAATCCGATTTTCTGGGTCATTTTCAGGCCTCTGCAGAATCCAGGTTTTCCCGAAAGTTATAAATTTGGTATTTGTTTGTCACGCGCCATTATAACACCGCGCGATGTAAATCCATTTTAAATTTTCTTGCTGTTATTGTAAAATGCTTTATTATTTCAGGATCGGCACGATACTCCAGATAATATCTTTTTAAATGAAAGGAACCTGCCATGAAACTTTTATCAGGCCTGATTGTTGCCGGCATATTATTGTCCGTCAGCGGCTGCATGTACTTTTCGCCATCCGCCGCAGGCCTCAGCACGGCTAAAGCTTCAGAAGTCGGTCTTCCCTCCCTTCCCTATTATACATTCTCGAAAGAAGGGCTGATTGCGCTCAACAATGAAATGGTGGATTATAGAGTCCCATTTACCCTTGCCGATACATTTAAGGCGGTTTACGGAATGGACCTGAGCGACTTTAATCCTTCCGGCTACGGTGAACAATTATTTACCGACGCGATGGAAGCGACCCACTCTTTACAGAAAATATTAACCTCTAAAAATATACAGAATGCCGAAAGTTACATTCTCACCAGCATCGATACGGCGCGGGAAAAGGGATTAACCCTCTTTGCAGCAGTCTATCGCCCAAGCCGCGAGATTACGGTTGTCGACAAATATGACCCGTCCATCACCCGGACCCTTACTCCGGATGATCCGGAGTTTTTCCGGCCCTATCAAACCGACGTCAACGGTGAAAATATTGATACGGTTTATGAATGGGCCGCGCTTCCTGTCGACAGCTACAGCCGGCAAAGCCGTCAGGCCGTTTTGCTGACCCTGACTGCCAATAAAGTCGTTCAGAGAAAAGCCAAACCCGAATACTGGGAAAAGGAGAAAAAATGGATAGCCGGCGACTATAAAGCCGTTGCCATTGAGCAGGACAAAGTTTACACTGAATTTTTAGGTATTCAAAAAGGGTTTACCGAAGATTTGAATTAAGCATAAATAATTTTAACCACAGAGAGCACAAAGATCACAGAGTAAGATATAAAATCGAGGTCTTCTTCTCCGTGCCCTCTGTGGTAAAAAAATTCAGGAAAACTTTCAAGTTCGTTATTGCAAAAACACATTGCGTGGGGATCTCAGCTTTTTCAGAAGCCATCCAATCAATTACCCGGATAATAATCTATATTGATATAGTCAAAAAGTCCGGCGGCAGTCGTAATGCCGGACATATCGGAATCAATATCCTTATTTTTCCCAAAAACCTGGCCGTGCCCGATCAATTCAGGCGTCATCTGT
>JAHECJ010000313.1 GCA_024641805.1 Desulfococcus sp. | reverse complement strand
TCGAGGTTAACATTTCATTGGAATCATCGGCTTAAACGCATGTTTTTAAACAACGCCAAGATACCAAAAGCGATGATGCTGATCTCTGCCCTGTCATTATTTCTCGGAACAGGATTGAGGCTGTTTGACCAAGGGAGACAGGTGTTCTGGCATGATGAGGTGCACACGGCACTTAGAATTTTCGGATTCAGCACACAAGAACTGGAAAACACTTTATTTGACGGCAAGCTTCATCTGGCCAGCGAACTGCAGCGCTTTCAACGGCCTGATCCGCAAAAAGGATTTTGCGATACCATGCGGTCATTGGCCGGACACCCGGAGCATGGGCCGTTGTATTATTTGATGGCCCGCGTTGTGGCTCCTTTTTTCAATCCTCCCCTTGCGGGTGCAAGAGTTCTTTCGGGCCTGATCGGGCTGTTTTTATTGATTTTTGTGTATCGGCTTGCCGGCGACCTATTTCCCGAAAATCCGCTGATACCCTGGGTCTCCGTCACCATCACATCCCTTTCTCCCTTTTTTATTCTTTACGCCCGTGAAGCCCGTCAATACTCGCTTTGGGCGCTTTTTACGACTATTTGCATGATCTGGTTTCTAAAGCTGAAACAGCTTCACCGGAACTGGGTGCTATGGGGAATCCTTCTTATGCTGGGGGTATACACTCACCTGATGTTCGGCTGGTTGATCGTGGCGTTTGTTATTTATCTGTTTTTTGATCGCGACTATCGAAATTTTCGACAGGATTTCTTCAAATCCGTTTCTTTGGCGATTGCATTATTTTCCCCCTGGGTCTGGGTTATCTATAAAGGCGTTCATCGGGTAAACGCATATACCAGCTGGATGCAACAACCGAGCAGTCTTCAGGCGCTTATGGAAAAATGGGCCGACCATGTAAACCACCTTTTGTTTGATTTACCCGGCGTGCCCCAGTTGGCTATGATCAGTATACCGATGGTTATTTTCGGGATAATATGGACCCTGTGGCGGGGCAACCGGAAAGCATCTTTTTTACTTGCCCTGGTCATGGCAACCAGCATTATGCCGCTGGTGATTCCGGATCTGATACAAGGCGGGATGCGGTCGCTGAACGCGCGATATATGATCCCGGCACTGTTATGTATGGTAATCTGCACGGCCTATTTGGTATCGTGCACGCTTTCCGGAAATGCAGTGTCCCGAATGTTCGGATACGGCTTTTTGGCATCAATGTTAATCAGCACCGCCTGCTTCGGATATGAATATTTACGGCAGGACACCTGGTGGAATAAATTTTCAAGCTATTTCAATCCCATGGCCGCCCGACTGATCAATGACAGCGCAAATCCGCTCATCATTGCCGACAATTTCATAATTAATCCCGGTGAAGTGTTGTCGCTTTCCTATCTGGTTAAGCCGGAAACGCCGTTTCTTCTGGTAAAGGGGAACATGGTGTTTGATTTGCCGAAAGGATATGATTTGTTTGTGTTAAACCCATCAGGACCGCTGCTTGAAAATCTGATGGGCAAATGTGAGCTTCAACTTGCAAAGATACCTGGCTTGCCCTGGTGGGCTTCGGTGAAAAAGTAAAATTAGAACCGGAAAATCAGAGCCATATATAACACGGTCCAGCCGATAGTCTTTCAGGTCTATGGACTCTTCAATGGGAACATAACCAGCCGGCATCATGGTGGTATCCAGCCAGAGCGTGTCATATTTTCAATCATAATTCGATAAGAATCAAGTTAACCATACTCCAATCTGCCCCTCTTCTTTTATCAAACAAAAACCGGCCGCGTGGACCGGTTTTTTAGTGATGACATTCTATCCTTTAGAGCGTTCTGATTCTTTTTCTGACAAGGCTTCCAGGAATGAAGCCATTCAAAGATTCTCACAAATCTGCTTGGCCCATTTGCTTTGGCATACTCGCTTTGCGGCAGCGTCGCAACACAGCTTCACCCCGGCTGCCTGGCAAAATGAAAAAATCAGTCCAGTGAAAAACAGGGCTATTTCAATATTTCGATTTCTTAATATTGCAGCCAGGGGACGAATCAGGACACTGGATCAGCTACTCATGCAATACAGCAAGGATCGTGGCCCTCCCCTGCTGCGCGGCCACAATGTGCGGTGTCGCGGAAAGATAATACACACTGTCGCCCGGTTCCAGATAAAATTCATCCTCATCGATCTTCACGTAAACCGTTCCTTCAATCACATAAATAAATTCTTCTCCATCATGAATGGACATTTCCTGATCGGGGTTTTCTTCAAGAGTCACCATCAGGGCTTCCATATGCCGTCCTTTCACTTCAGGCGCCATATTGTAATAGGTATAAAGCTGTCTGCCTTTTGCGGATGATGACCGGGAAACGACTTTCCGCGCATTTTTTCGGGTGACCGAATAGAGTTTATCCCCGACCCCGGACACCAGACGGCTAAAAGCGCTTTCAAGGGCCTTGGACAATTTCACCAGTGTTCCAAGCTGCGGCTGGATTTCATTGCTTTCGATTTTTTTCAAAAGATCCACATCAAATCCGGTTATGTTGGACAATTCCTCAAAAGAGATTTTCTTGGCTTGCCTTAACCCTCTGATACGGTCGCCAATAGCTTCAACGGAGATCGATTCCACGGCCGAGATATCCCCCGTCAGCATTTCATACCGATCCTTTTTGGGTTGCGATGCCTGTGCCTGGTCTTTAGTTTTCATGCCCTTCTCCTGTTTTTCGAAATTTTTCCTCATGACAATCTTTACGTTAAGGACAACTTTAACAGAAAGTACGTTTATGGTCAAACATTTGATGCGTAAAAATATCGTTTACAGCGATTCTGAACATCCGTTTTGATATAGACCTGATACGTTTCAAGCTTCATTTTTTAAGGATCAGCCGAAAGCCATCGGAGTATCGGATAGATATCATTCGTGCATACGAATGGACCAATAAATCTCGCGGTCTCCTGACCATTATGAGCCGAAAATTTTCGGCCGGGAATTAATTTTCATGGTCAAACCGGGAAATGATCATTATTTTCTGCCAGATTTTGCGGCTGAGACCGGTCGTAAGGGTTTCAATATCATTCACAGCGCTGGTCACCACGGAATCACTGAAATCAAGGACATACAGTGCCGCCACCTTTCCGGTTAAAGACAGCATTTCACTGCAGTAATCCAGGTAACGCATCAATTCAAATGATGTCATTTCTCGTTTGGGCGATGACGGGGTGACAATACCCTTGAAATGCATTGCATTAAGATCCTTCGTCAACTGATGCATGTCAATCGCATGCGCAATGATGCGAAGCTCATGAAGGGCTGCAAGCGCCCGGGTCCGCTTGATACGGATTTCGATGGTCACCAGAAAAAAAACAGCTGCTCCGATCAGAACCAGGTCATTGCGGCCGGCCTCAACAACCTGGATCAGCTCACCTGCGTTAAATCGGGTAAAAGAAAAAAAACACCGATCACGCTATAAAAAAGACCGATCAGGCTCAATACTATGACTAATACTGTGCCAACCCGCAGTCCTATATTGGGACGGGCAATCCATTCGGCACGGGATTTGTTTTCATTGGCAATTTCCAAAAGATCACCGCAAACCCTGCCAAGGCCGGACGCGGGGAACCGTTCTTCAATGCGATTACATAGTCTCTTGACAGTTTCAACAATTTTTTCCGGATCAAGATTTCTGTGCATATTTTTTCACTTTTAACAGGGGTTATATCGGCGAGACTTTCATTCTTCCAGTTACTTCCCTGCTGAAACAGGATGTGTGTAATTCAAACTCGCAAAGGAAGAAAAACCAAAAGCCCTGTCCGGATAAATTCCTGCGAACGCCCGATTAGCGCTTTGGAAGTGAAATTTTTCTTTTTTCAGGATCTTTGTGCTGCCGATAAAAAATGGCTATATGACCGATTATGCCGACCAATTCAGATCCGGTTTCATTTTCAATAATACCGGAGGTTTCATCTTTCTGGTCTTTTTCCTTGAACTCATTGAATTTCACTTTAATCAGTTCATGCGTGTCCAGCGCCTCGTCAATTGCCTTGATTAAAGCAGGGGTCATGCCTTTCTGCCCAATTAAAACCAGCGGTTTTCTGTCGTGCGCCAGTCCCCTGAGATATTTTTTTTCAAACCCTTTCAGTTTTTCCACATTGCCTCCGCTGATGTTTTATCTTTTATTTCAGAATCCAATTATTATCAATCAATCAGGTTGGTTCAATTCTGCCGCCCCAGCGCTATCGCAAAATTATATAAATTGATTTGCAGCATAAAAAAAATTATGTGAAGATAAAAATATCTCTGATC
>JAHECJ010000312.1 GCA_024641805.1 Desulfococcus sp. | reverse complement strand
ATCCATGCCGCAAATGGGATCGCCATTTTCGTTGTAGACGATGTTCGCGGCCATATAGATGGTGGCCGGTGTACCGTCTTTTTTGAATCCTTCGATTTCTCCTTCCCATCGGCCTTTTTCTATAACTTCAAGCATGATCAGAAAGGCTTCGTCCTGAGATTTGGCAAATTCCAGGGCAGAATGTCCGATAACTTCAGAAGGGTCATCCGCCCCCCACATTTTCAGAGCAGCGTCGTTGACATATATAATATTCCCTTCCAGGTCAGTGATTCCAATGCCATGGATAGAGGATGCAATGGCACGGTCCTTGATCAGTAACTGCTCTTTAATATCCCTATCCATTAAGGAAAAATTTGATTCATCAGTGTCTTTCATGGATGATTGTTTGTCCGGGGTATTCGGTGGGGTGTCCGTCATTGAAAATTCCTTAATAGCGGTTTAGCGATGGGGTGGTGAAAATTATTCAAATAACCAGCTGGCCAATCTTTTCAGCCATTCGCCTTTATCATTTTTTTCAAATTCTATTATCTCACCATGGCCGCATTTCAGCAAGGTTTTGTGTGTCTTTTTTTCCGGAAGTTCGGTCATCCATTCCAAAGCTTTAAATAATACGGCCTTAACCTCGGTGGTGTTTGTCCGGGTTCTCCATGATTTAACAGCCTCTATGAAATCCGGATCAGGTTTGTTCGGGATTTCATGCGCATGGGTCCCTCCGAGATTATTAATGGCATCGATGACCCTTTTTCTGCGGTTCGCATAATTTAATTTTCTGAGTTCTTCAGGCAAAATCGGTGTGCCGATATAATAGTCTTGTTTTGCATACCCCACGGGAAAATCTAGGGTAGTTTCAAGTTTCTCAACCGGAAGGCCGCCCTTGAACCGGACCGGTATGATGGGAAGATCGGATTCCAATGCCATGTCGATAAAAACAGAGCTTAATATTTTTACGGGATTTTTGCAGGTCAGGCCCAGCCGGCCTTCAGTGTGTAGAAAAACGGAGATACCCTGTTTATGGATCAGTTCCTTAAACCCGTCAATAATAGTAAACAAAGATTTTCTGTCGTTTTGATCAAAGTAGACAATGTTTTTGGGGTAATCAATCCCCGGATGTGAGTAAATAATATTGTTTAGGGCGCCGATCCAGCCGGTTTTGTGGTCGGCATCCGCAATGGTAACGATGCGGCGTTGGGTTAGTACCTGGGCCAACAGTGGAAACAACATCGATTCTACCTGTATCTGATGGTTGCCAAGATAAAGGAGACTTCGGTGACGCACCTTTTCAAATGCTTTGGGATCTTCGACGATGACATATCTGACAAATCGTTCCCAAAGGGAGCGGGTGATGTTCTCAAATAACCAGGGGCCGATGTTAAATAAATTCCGGCCATATTCAAAAATTCTGTCATAATCAAGCGCAGGATCTCCCAATTCAATTATGGGGTTTTTGCTTTTAGGTTTTTGAATCTTTATTGGAAAACAAGAAAGGGGCATGAAATCACAAAAAGCGGTTTTTTTGTCTTTGGAAAGATGAATGCAAGCCGGATCAATGTGGGCAAGGGGGGTTGCCTTCTCAATCTCCTTTGCCACGTTTTTTGCTGTCAAGTCTTCTGTTATTGGGTCTTTTTTTTTCAGGACTATTTTTTTCAGATCCTGGGGGACTTCCAGGTCGTCGTCATCTTCTGCATCATAAATATCTTCTGTTCTCGCATATACGTCAGGGCTTGCCTCCACAATGTAAATGCATAAATCTTTGACATGGAAAATTTTTAAGTTATCCGCCCACAACCATGCTTCGGCAACAGCAAAAGAACCCCTTTCGTCGCGGCCCTGGTCTGTGATCTCCATCTCGATGGATATCCTTTTTGCGGAAGGGGTTACCTGGCCCCGGTATTTCCAGGTGACCGGCCGGTCCAGGCCGATGGGCTCGAACCAGGGATTTGTAATTCCCTGCTGCATGTCTTTGTGGATCATGTAAAATTGCAGGGTCTGAATCATGGCTTCCACCCCAAGAGATCCGGGTTGAACCGGATCATGAAAGAAATGGGCTTTGAAAAACCATTCACTGATATCCACTGTTTTTTCAGCCCTGAGTCGGCCGAGCCCTTTTTTACCGCCTTGGGGCCAGAATCCGGTTACGCGGTCTATCATAAGCAGCATGGGTTGTGGAAGCCGGGGTTCCAGGTTGCAATATCTTTCCGGCCTGTCGGTAAGGTCGATTAAAAAATCAGACGGTTCATCCAGCCATTTGCGTTCCTCATCGGTAGCCGGAAGTCCCTTCTGGTGATCCAGGGCCTCTTTGTGGAAAAAACCGAATCCGGTCTCCATTTTATAGACACACGTGTCTTTAATAAAACATTCCACATCAAAATTGACGAGAATAATACCTGAAAAGTTGATAATTTTTGTGAGCGTGGTGCGGGTGCGGATGGTTCCGGCATGGGGCAATATTTCTGTTAATATGGTACCTGTACCATCCATGTTGCGGAAATAAAGCGGTTTTTCAGATGTTGCGGGCCCGCCTTCAAAAACTGCCAGCCATCCGCACGGTTGCAGAGCCACTTCCATGAGCACGCAGAACGGCATGGTCCTGTTGCCGTTTTTATCAAAATACCATTCATCTGCGGGAATATCGTAGTCGACTTCTATGGTCTCATCGGTTTTCATTCCGCCCATGGTGGCATTGATGGACGTCACCCGTGACATGAAATGATAGGGCGGACCGGGCAGGCGGGCGATATGCCGGGGACCGTCAAAGGGTTTGCCAAGATCGCCGAATGCCTCCGAGGGTTTGCCGAAGGCACAGGCCAGCATGGATTTATAGCCGAATTCCATATCGCCGATTCTGGCGACCGGATGCTTTTCAACATGGTTTTCAAGTAAATGGGGCCAGCAATCAAGAGGATAATCCGGTACCAGCCGCAACCCCATTCGACGGATGTGGAGAATTTTGAGCCCGTCGCAGGTGGCTAAAATATCGCCATAGATCGCCGGGCAGGGACCGTCAATGATCTCTTCAACAAAAAGTTCATACTGAAGGTTTTGGCTTTTGGGCGTCACCTGACCCCGGCATTTGATATGATAAATTTCATCAGGTACCGGATCAAATCGCCATCCGTCTCTTTTCAGGGTATGTCCCATGGCCGTCATATAGAATGTAAGGGCCTGCAGACAGGCGTCGCTCATGAGGGTACCGGGCATGCACGGGTCATTTTTAAAATGACAGGTCAAATACCAGGCATCGGACGGAATAATGTTTTCAACTTTGAGATACCCGCGACCCCATGGGCCGCCTTTGGGATCGAATCGGGTAATTTGATCCAGGAGCAGCATTTTGCCGGATTGAATCTTGGGCGTTTTGGAATGGGTCTGGGCCAATTCGAAACCCGGACCAAAGCACTCGAAGACCCGTCCTTCGGAAAAAGCTTTGACCTGGTCGATGGAAAATTGATTTCGGGTGCATTCTGCCACCGGCGGATCGATTACCGACTCTCCGTCGGGCTTGTGTTCGCCGGTCTCAGGGCTCCATAGAATGCCTCCGGATGCAGCCAGTTCGTCATCAGAGAAGAATCCTGCCTGGGCGTTTCGCACAGACAGCCGAAGCTCTCCATTAATTCTGCAGTCATAGCGGAAGAAAAAGATTCGGGTATCCCCTATATTGGCATGCCCATCCACGTGAATCTGATAGCAAAGGGTATCCCCCACCCGCGCCGGTTCTCCATAGTACATGAGGTCGCAGCCGAGCAGTCGGTATACGCGTTTGCCCTTATTTTTAAAATCCGCGCCAAGATAAGAGACCAGGGTCAGGTCGCATTGGCCGGATTCCACGGTAACACCTGCGGGCATGTAAATGTCGTTTAAATACCAGGCACCGGCCTTTACATCCGTTTCCGTCCAGATAATACCCTTGCCCATTGATCCCGGTTCTGCTTTCAGCCCGGTTATTCTGTCCGCCAGGAGAAGCGGATATTCGGGAAGCCGAACCTGCCGGGGGAAGTCGTCCTGTATCTTGAACATCTCGCCGAATACGTCTGATATTTTGCCGGACGCTAAAATTTCGAGCTGTTCCTTGGAGAATTTCGGGCCGGTAGGTTCGATATATTCGGCATTGGCAAATTGGTCCTTTGCCGGATTAACACGATTAAGCCCTTGGGCCGGTGTCGCAGGAGGTGTTTTTTTGATATCAGGTGCTATGGGTTTGACAGGCGCGACCGGCTTGACCGGTGCCGCAACACCATCTGAATTCAGGCGCTTGTCGGAAGTCGTTGACGGCGGCATTTG
>JAHECJ010000311.1 GCA_024641805.1 Desulfococcus sp. | reverse complement strand
AATCTTGGGATTTCTGGACCGAATCAAAACGATGCGCATTCTTCGGGCGAACATCGCCGCCACGCTGTTTGAAGACGGTGATGCGGTGCTGACACATTGCAATACCAGCGGCGAACTCCTGCTGACTGCGAGGTTCTGCCGCGACCAGGGTAAAAAACTGATTTTTTTTGCAACAGAAACACGCCCGTATTTTCAGGGCCGTCTGACAGCATGGGAAATGAGCAGGGAGGGTTTTGATGTGACGTTGATTCCGGATAACCGGGCAGCCGTCATGCTCAGCACCGGCCAATGCACGAAAGTCATTACCGGTTCGGACCGGGTGGCATTAAACGGAGATATCATCAATAAGACCGGTACCCGGCAGCTCGCCATGCTGGCTTGTCAATTCGGAATCCCCTTTTATGCTTTTGTGCAGGAACCGGGAACGACCGCAACGGGGGATGATGTTGTAATCGAGTACCGAAACCGCCAGGAGGTTATTCGCTTTAAGAGCAAAGATATTTATCCGCCCGGGACGGACGCATTTTACCCGGCATTTGATATAACGCCTCATCACTATATTACCGCCCTGATCACATTCGGAAAGATTTTAAAACCAGAAAATCTGCCGGCTGGTTGGGAAATGGGCGATTAATAATTTTATCAATTGAGGAGGTATGTATGAAAATCCTTTTTTTACAGCCGCCCATGGGCGCCTGGGTGACCTGGGGCAACCATTGCGCGATTAACGTCAGTCATGCCCAGATGTCCGCATGTATCCGACGTGATACGCCGGAGGCTGAGGTTGAGGCGCTCGATTGCCGGGCGGAAAAATTTGACCATGAGCGGATGATCGAAGAAATCCGAAGGCGAAAACCGGATCTGATTTATATGGGAGACGCATTTCAGATGACGGAAACCCTGGCGATTATTCCTCATTACCGTAAAGCCGCGACCCTGATCAAAAAAGCATTTCCCGATGTAAAAATCTGTGTGGGCGGATTTTATATTGCGGCAAATTATGAGACGATTATCAGAGAGACCCCTCAATACGATTATGTGATCGCTGGCGAGCCTGACCTGACACTCACCGAGCTGTGCACCCGACTAAACGCCTGCAAACCCGATGTGACAGACATTAAAGGACTCTGTCATCGGCAGAACAACAAGGTGATCATTAACGACTATCGCCCGATCCTCAAGGATTTAAATCAACTTCCCATGCCGGCCTACGACCTGTTTCCCATGGATAAATATGTGGGATATGACGGAATTGAAACCTACCAGGAAATATTTACAGCGCGGGGGTGCCCTTTCGGGTGCAGTTTCTGCATCGACTGGGTGACGATGGATCCCCGGGGAAACAGAGACTGGCAGAAACATCGCTATAAATCAGCAAAAAATGTCGTAGATGAAATCGAATTGCTGAACAAGGAATACGGTATCGACCATTTCAGTATTTTCGATCTCAACTTCAATCCCATACGAAAGCGCATGGAAGAATTTGTCGCTGAACTGAGTCATCGGCAAATGAAAATCAACTTTCAGTTTCTCGGCAATGCCCATTCCTTAAAACGGGATCTAGATCTTATGCCACAGCTGCGTGAACTCGGACTGGGAGATGTTATTTACGGACTTGAGGTCACCAATGACGAGGAACTGGAAAAAGTCGGCAAAGGCACCACCATTGATGAGATCAAGGAAGTGACCCGGGCATTGCGGGACCTGCACATCATCTCCGTGATGACATGGATTATCGGTTTTCCGGATGACAGCGCCCGGTCTGTCAAAAAACGCTTTGCCGTTCTCGATGACATTGACCCGGATGTAATGGCGCTGCAAATGCTGCTGCCCGTACCGGGTATTCCGCTTTATGATGAAATCAAACAATATTGTGAAGTGGAGGATTACGAACACTGGAATTTTCATGAGCCGATCGTCCGGACGAAGCACCTTTCCCGAGAACAGCTTGGCAATCTCGCCGCATGGGCAAACCGCGAATTTTATTCTTCAAAAGGACGCGTGCAGCGAATTCTCGAAAATGAGCATATCAATCCGCTTCCTTTGACAATATTCAAGAGCTATATGAAGTCCATGGACAATTATGCAAAAAAAGCCGGCGGAAATACCATGTCACAATAAACATACGTTGATAAGGAGCTGTCGGACTGATGCTGATGAGTAATATTCTGCTGGCCGGGATACCGACCCACCCCTTGTTGAAATTACTCCGGGTAAGGTATCCCGGGGAACTTAACCTGTACGTGGCTGAAAGCCGGCCATTTGAACTTCTCGTGGCTCGAGCAATTGAATCAATTTCAGGGACCGTTGCAGCAACCACTGTTCTTACCGATAATATGATGGCGGCCCTGATGGCATCTGTCCCCATCCATGCGGTATGGAGTCAATACATGAAGATTAATGGCAAGCAGGCCACAGCCATCAGCGGCGCTCTCATGGCTTCCCTGATGGCAAGGGCTTTTGAAATCCCCTGCCTTTTATATCCGATGCCCGGCCTGCCCGATGGCGTTTCAGGAAAATTTGCCGGCGAAGATATTACCGTTGCCGGCGCAAACTATATCATTTGGGAACCGGATATTGTTCCTCTCGAGTTCATCAGCGAGGTTATTGAACATGGATAAGAGTTTTTTGAAGCAGGAGATATGCACCATCGCAAAGACCGCCTACATGAAAGGGCTGACCGCCGGTTGGGGAGGCAATATCTCAGCCAGAGGTGATGATGGCGCCATCCTTATTACACCGCATAAAAAGTCCCTTGGATTTCTGACGCCGGATGACATTATCTCCGTTTATGGCAATGGATGCCTGATCGAAGGGGATCGGAAACCATCGAGTGAATTCAGAATGCACTGTGCAATTTACAGCTCTCTGAAAATCAATGCCATTGTACATATGCATCCACCTGCTTTAAACACCCTGGCGGCCAGGGGAATACCCCTTGAACTGATGACCTTCGAATGCCGCCTGACTCTGGGTGGGACCCCGCCGATCATTCCCCAGACGACGCCGATTGTGACGGATATTGATTCTCTGATTTCGGCATTTCAATACAGCAATATCGTGGTTCTGAAAAATCACGGGACCGTGTCCGTGGGTGAAGATCTGGAAGCCGCGCTTGGATTAAGCGAGGTCGCGGAAGAAGCTGCCAAAATGACGATTTACGCCCATACGTTTCGAAATGTCGAGCCAATCGAACTTGAGGAGGTTGTCCTTCAACCGGAATCAATTCCAACGTTTCCGGTTTTCAGCAGAGAACATATAGCGCTGATACAATCTCTTGTGAATGCCGATGCTGAAGCCCAGAGACTCGGCCGGGAGACGGATTTGACTGTCCGGTATGCGATCAAACAGGCCGAAGACAGCAAGGTGTATAACATGCATTTTGAAAAAGGCCGGATTGTCAGAATTACGGCCGATGAAGAAGCGGATTTTGTTAATGTAGGGAAAAAAGAAGCCTGGATCCACGTGTTCAATGGACGCCTGGATCCGTTTGCGGCTGTCAGCCAGAAAAAATTACATCTGGTGAAAGGTCAGATCAGCGACCTGTCCAGATGGTATGCGCCTTTTTACCGAATATTTACCCTCTGGAAACAAGCCCCGGTTTTTGAAATGAACCATGAATTGAAATGAGGTGTTCAGCCGCTGAATCGAGGCTGTTGTCATTATCCTGCAAGGTTTTTAATGATGGAGGTTTAATCTGTGATCCCCTATAAAATCCTTCTTGAACAGGCGGCGGATTTACCGGACAAGACCGTTTTCATTTCGAAAGCTTCCGGTGAAGTCTCTTTTTCACAAATGGCGGAAAAGACTACCCGAATTTCGGGAGCGCTGAGGGATAACGGATTCGGCAAAGGCGATGTGATTGCAGCACTTTTGCCCAACTGCATTGAAATCGTGGAACTCTATATTGCCGCTGGCGCCATTGGCGCTGTGTTTCAGCCCCTGGATTTCAGGTTTCAGGGCGAGGAATTGAAAAACGCGCTTGCCAATACAGCGGTCAAGTTGATCGTATGCCATGCCACGGGTATAAATGATGGTCAGGAGTCGGTTATTCCCGATTCTGTTCAAAAAGTGATCGTCGGCGGACAAAAATCAGGCTGGATGAGTTATGAAAAAATGGCGGCATTCCCTGCCGGTGAATTTCCCCATCCTGATCTGGATGAAGAGAACGATATTGCGCTTTTTCTTTATTCCTCAGGGTCCACTTCCGAAATCAAGTGCATACCGGTTACTTTCCGGCAGCTTGATTTTTTCCCTGCCGACCTGGCTTATTTCTGGG
>JAHECJ010000310.1 GCA_024641805.1 Desulfococcus sp. | reverse complement strand
ATTCTGGCAGATGAACTGGTCAGGCGGTGGATGTGATGAAGAAAAAATTGATTGTAGCGATGACAGGGGCGTCCGGAAGTATCTACGGGCTTCGGCTGATCTCATCCCTGATGACGTTTCCGGCAGATGTGTTCGTGCTTATGTCCGAAGCCGGCCGTCAGGTGACGGCCCATGAAACGGATTTTAAATCCGGATCCATTGCCGAATACCTGGAACAGATCGGCGCTGTATTTCATGAGCAGGCCAATTTAACGGAAACTGATCCGTCAGATTCTTTTGCACCCATTGCCAGCGGATCATTCCGGCACAACGGCATGGTGATTGCCCCTTGTTCTATGAATACCCTGGCAGCCATTTCATCCGGCATCACGGATAACCTGATCCATCGGGCAGCCGACGTGTGTCTGAAGGAGAAACGGCCCCTGATCCTGCTGCCGAGGGAAACTCCGTTCAGCCTCATCCATCTGAAAAATATGGTGAGCGCAGCCGAAGCCGGTGCAACCATCCTGCCGCCGTCGCCGGGATTCTATACCCTTCCCGAAACGATCGATGATCTGGTGGACAGCATCGTGGCAAGGATTCTGGATCATTTGGGATTTGCGTATGATTTGTCCCCGCGGTGGGGAGGTAAAGAATAAATATCCGCGCCATGTTAAAAATCGACACTTCCCATCATAACGAATCCTGGCAGGACCTGCTTGCTGAAAGTATTGTCACTCCGGAATTCCTTTCAGGCATATTTGTGATAGATAAAAAAGCCGTCAAGCGGGTTGCCGACAAATATCCCATGCGGATCAATCCGTATTTTTTGTCCCTGATACGGACGCCCGGTGATCCTTTATGGAAACAGGTGATCCCGGATACGGCTGAGTTGGATCAGGAAATTTTTTTAAAACCCGATCCCCTCGGTGAAGAACCCCAGTCCCCGGTGCCGAACCTGATTCACCGGTATCCGGACCGGGTGGTGTTTATGGTGTCCAACCAGTGCGCGGTTTACTGCCGGCACTGCATGCGTAAACGGCGGGTCGGGCAGGGAGATATGGTTTCCCAAAATACCATTGACCAGGGCATTGCGTATATCCGGTCAACAAAGGCGGTCCGGGATGTGATTCTTTCCGGTGGCGATCCCCTGATGCTCGGCAACGACAGGCTGGAGAACATTTTATCTGAAATCCGGAACATATCGCATGTCCGGATCATCCGTATCCATACCCGGATTCCCTGCGCGCTGCCCGGGCGCGTTGATGACGTCCTGGCTGCCATGCTCGGACGATTCCATCCTTTGTATATGAATATCCAGTTCAACCATCCGCATGAAATCACCCGTGAGGCTGCCGCGGCCTGCGCCACCCTGGCCGATGCCGGCATCCCGCTGGGTTCTCAAACCGTTCTGCTCAAAGGAATCAATGATAATCCGGAAGTGATGCTGAACCTGATGCAGCGCCTGCTTCAAATCCGGGTCCGGCCGTATTACCTGCACCACGCGGATCCCGTGGAAGGCACCCGGCATTTTCGTACCGCCGTTGAAACCGGTCTTAAGATTATGCGCCATCTTCGCGGGCGGCTGTCCGGCATCGGCGTGCCCCAGTACATGATCGACCTGCCCGGCGGCGGCGGAAAAATACCGCTTCTGCCGGAGTATATTTTGGAAACCGGTCCCCGAACGCTGAAGGTGAAAAACTTTGAGGGCGAAGTCTTCACCTACCCTTTATAAAATCATCGGATTGATTTGTCCGTTTGCTGCGTTACTCGGGGTTCGTAATAGAAATAACTATGGCCTCACCCTGAAAGCCTTGCAAATGGACGAATCAATCCGATGAAGCTTATCATTAAGGATGGAGTATGTAAAAACCGTGTGGAGAAAATTTTCGGCGAGATTGTTAACAATCAAGAGAAGAACCCAACAGGCTTAAATAAATATTTCTGGTTATCCACTTTAGCTAAGTTAATAAATTTGAATTATATGACCAGTCTCTATTTCCCTGTATACTCACCTTTGTGGATATGACGAATTAGTTCCATCGGCGACAATCAAGCGTTTTGTCATTCCCGAATAGTCGGGAATCCAGAATCGATAAACTTTAATTGATTGTAAGTATTTTAATGAAATACAAAAATTTTAATGTTTTCATAACGACGAAGTTGATGATAGTGATATGCAAATGACAATAGGGAAAAGAACTATAATTGTTTAAGGATTCCTTTCATGAAAAACCTTCCCATTTTTACAATAACCGTTTTACTGCTTGGGACCGTTCTGCTGGCCCCGGGATCTGTCTGCGCTGAAACCATCTCTTTTCCTCTGCAGATGGACTACCCTTTTCTCAAAACCCTTGTGATCCAGTCCGCTTTCACCGATCCTGGCCAGACAATGGTCGTTACCGACCCGGACAACGACTGCCAGCGGATTACTCTTTCGAATCCCGGTTTTTCAAGTGAGAATAGTCTGTTGCGGATTGAAGCCGGTGTCCACCTGAAAGGGGGAACCCTTTTGGGGGGGAGCTGTTTATTGCCCATCGAATGGGACGGGTATCTTGTGGCGCATCTGAAGCTTCGGGTGGCCCCCGACAGCTGGCAGTTGTCCTTTGAGCCGGTGGATTCCGTCCTCCTGGATAAAAATCGCCGCCCGGACAGTCTGGTGGGATATTTATGGAATTTTTTTGAAGCGCCGGTCATGGCGCGCATGGGAAATATCCAAATTGCGCTCAACGAGCCGATCGAGCAACTGAAACCTTTTTTACTTTCCGCAGTGCCGGAAGCCGACATTCCGCGCGTAACCGCCATGCTCGCAAGTATCAGGCCAGGCGTGGTTGTTGCCGAACCAGACGTGTTGAAAATACAGGTTCTTGCAGATATTGAAATCCTTCCCGCCACCGCTCCGGCACCGCCTCCCGCGCCCCTTACTCCAAAGGAACTCGACGCCTTTATTGGCATATGGGAAACATGGGACTCTTTTTTGGTTCAGACCATGATGTCCCTGATTGACATGCCGTTAACCGCTGAGGAACGTCAGACGATGCTGAGCGTGCTGCTGGATACAAGGTACCGGTTTGTTGCCGAACTTGATGCAAATGCCCCGATTTCTTCAAGAGATTTTGTAAGGGAAGAGTTTGTGATAGCATGGGAAAAACTGTCGCCTATTTTAAAGGGCCATCTGTCCAAACAGCCGTCCGCCAATTCATGGGGGTATCTTGCGTTTTTTACCGCATCGGACGCTTTGGCTGCGCTGGATAAACTCGGGCCGGTATTTAACATTGAAATCAGCCGGAACGGATTCATCCGGCTGGCCCGGATGTTGTCCGAAAACAAAGCCCTTACCCTGCAGTATGATCTGATCGTTGACCAGGGTTTGCGAAAACTTCTGGGTTTGGAACCGCCCCTGGAAATAATCAGCCCTGATTTTAATGAAGAACTTCCCGAACAGGAAGACATGGAAGTGCCGCCGGAACCGGAAATGCCACCCACCTCCATGAATACCCGGCAATTGATTTTATGGGGACTTGACAGGGCGTTGAGCCCGGAGGTGTGCTGGGCGGGAAAATCCGGAACATCCTCCAGCCTGAAAGAGTTGAAACAGTGGCTGGTGACCAAAGACAATGTCGAAAGGCATCTTAATAAAATCAAACCCCTGCTGGAGGTCGTCACCAAAGAGAATTTGAAAGAAAACAGCATCCCGGAAGGATTTCACCAGCTATTCCAGAAGGCGGTTTACGCCACCGCATGGCAGGAGAGCTGTTTCCGCCAGTTTATTGTTGATAACCAGAAACTGACCTATATACGGTCATACAACAATTCATCGGTCGGCATGATGCAGATTAATGAACGGGTATGGCGCGGGATGTACAATATTGAACATCTCCGGTGGGATATCCGCTACAATGCCGCTGCAGGGATTGATATCCTGAATCTTTATTTAACGAAATATGCGCTGCCCAAAATGAAATCGCTCAAGGGAAAGGAGGTATTAGACAACGACGGGGTGGCGTGCTCGCTCTATGCCATGTACAATGAGGGCCCGGGTGGATTTTCCGGATATGTCAAACGCCGGACCACTGGTAAATTCAGCCCGATAGACAGTCATTTCAAGGAAAAATTGACCTGGGTGAAAAAAGGTCAGTGGAACCGGCTGGGCGATTGTTTTTAAACACGGATCTGCTTATCTAACGTTACACGGGACAACCGGACTATTAATTTCATCATTTGAAGTATCACCGATTCGGGCCTTTCTCTTGATTTTGATGATTTCCGGCCTGTATTTTCCGGTTTTTCTGGCTTTTTTGTCCATTA
>JAHECJ010000309.1 GCA_024641805.1 Desulfococcus sp. | reverse complement strand
TTACATATTCCAATATATCAATATCATTAATTAAATTGTTTTAATGATATTAAAAGGACTAAAAAAGTAACTTTACTTCATCCCATATTAAAAATAATTGTGTCAAGCAAAATCAAACAGGTTGAATATACAGGAAATTTTGAGCATAGTTCCAAAATGAGCGCTTGCAACATTTTTTGATTTAAAATCAAACAATTAAATCCTTTTGAAACCATCCGGAGGGATTTTGTAGCTGGTTTATGTAATTATTATAAATAGTTAGATTGGTATCGAGGCAGGGTGCTCAGGCTGTCACATTGTATTACATGCTGATAATAAAATGGATTGCAACTTTTTGAATGACTTTGAAAATTTTTTTCGCATGATGGGCAGGAAGCGGTAATTCAGGCGAATAACCACTCGTTGATACGTTAATCAAAGTGGCGGTATGATTCTTGTTCGGTGAAAATGATGTCATTTAATAAGTGATCGATATAATAATAAAATATGGTAAAAATGAAGTTGTTAAGGTAATATGCTTTTCATAAAAGAATGGAAGCAAAATGGAAGTTTTGGAGTAAACCGGGCAGTTCAAAATGGGAAACGGCAAGCGGGAAAATGAAACCAGCTTTTAATCAATTACTGAAAAATTACGAGCAAAGTGATTTTCTGCTCCAGCAGAAGGCGAAGGTTATTTTTACGATATGTTTAACCGTAATGGCTATAATTCCGGTTTCTATTGGTTATACGGTCTTTATTTCCAAAACCGTCATGCCGGGAGTCCTGCTGCCTGAAATCGGCGCTTTATTTGTCATTACAGGTGCGCTTTGTCTGCTTGTAAAGGGTTATTTCTCGTTTGCCGCCCATATGATTTTGATTACATGCCTTTCGGCCGCGTGGATGGTTATTTTTTTGGATCCCACTGGTCCGATCACAAAGCTGGACTCGATTGCCTTTGTTTTGGCAGTTATGAGCATGACACCACTGGCGGTCAATGAAAAGAAGTGGCCGATTATCACCTATTTTTTGTTTAATATGATCATGCTGACAATATTCGTTAATTTCCCGGGCCAACAATTCAGTTTCAAAGGCTTGGATGGAATTGAGTTCTGGATGGATAATTCGGTCGCCATTCTATTTATCAGCATTACCTCCTATAAAGTATTTTCTATAAACCGGAAGGCGCTGGATAAAGCCGCCCGGGATATCATGGAACGCAAAAATGCGGAACAGGCAACGGCCAAAGCAAAAACCTTTATGGAAAGCAGCCTTTCAAGTATCCCGGATGGCGTGTTGCTGCTCGACGAAGAAATATGCTTGAGTTATGTGAACCCGGTATTATTGGATTGGGTCGGTCGAAGAAAGGAAGAACTCATCGGTAAGAAAATTGATGAGGTGGCCGCCATGTTTCTGGATCCCAGATCTGCCAGACGGATTAGTGAAAATTCAGTTCATCGCGTTAAAAAGGGGGAGCCGATTATTGGTGAGGAAGTTGAAATTCTGGATGTGGAAGGAAACTACAGACCTATTGCGTTCACCGCCGCCGCAATTTTGGATGAGGCGGGAGAACCTATCGGCGGCGTGGGTATTCTGGTTGATTTGACTGAGCGCAAACAGTTGGAAACAAGGCTCAGGCAGTCCCAGAAAATGGAGGCCATCGGAACGCTTGCCGGCGGCATTGCCCATGATTTTAACAACATCTTAGCGGCCATTATCGGTAATACGGAACTCCTGCAATATCAGGAAAATATCATCGGCCCGGAGAGAAAAAAACTGGACAATATATATGCAGCCAGTCAGCGGGCAAAAGATTTGGTCGGCCAGATTTTGTTATTCAGCCGAAAAAGTGAACAGGAATGCAAACCGGTTGCGCTGCGGGTCATTGTTAAAGAAACCTTGAAACTTTTAAAGGCGTCGCTTCCGAGCACCATTGAAATCCGTTTGCTCATGACGGATGAATCCATTCAGGTGCTGGCCGATCCCACTCAGATCCATCAGATTTTAATGAATCTCTGCACCAATGCCCATCATGCCATGCTGCATACCGGCGGGGTGCTTGCACTGGAAGTCTCAGCCATTGATATTGGTGCCGGGGAGTCTTGGCATACAAAAGGTTTGGCCCCCGGAGCCTGGGTAAAGATCAGCGTTAAAGACACGGGCGAGGGCATGCCCCCGGGAATTAAGGAAAGAATATTTGAGCCGTATTTCTCAACAAAGGAAAAAGGCGTGGGAACAGGTCTGGGGCTGGCGGTTGTTCATGGAATCGTTCAGAGCTATGGCGGATTTATCGACGTCTACAGTCAGCCGGGTGAAGGGACGACCTTTACCGTGTTTCTGCCTCGGATGGATCTGCTGATCGAAGAAACATCCTCTCCCCTTGAACAGCTGCCCCTGGGAAGCAATGAACGAATTCTGTTTGTCGATGATGAAGTGATGCTGATTGATTTTGAAAAAGATGTACTTGAGAAGCTTAAATATCAAGTCGTTGTATCGTCGGATGCGACTGAGGCGCTTGAATTATTCAGCCAGCGACCGGATGACTTTGATCTGGTGATCACGGATATGACCATGCCGAAAATGACAGGATATGCCCTGGCGCAAAATATGATGAAGATTCGGCCGGATATTCCGGTCATTCTCTGTACGGGGTTTAGCGAAACAATCACAAAAGAAAAGGCACTTGCCGGTGGCATAAAAGATTTTCTGATGAAACCGGTTAAAATCCGGGATCTTGCGGAAACCATCCGGAACGTTTTAGCGGTGTGATTCGCGAAGAGTGTTTCACGGCTGGAGATGAATCCCGGATCTTCCTTCCGTTATAGGATGGATTTGCATTGCCCGCTGTTTTTTTGAAAGGATTTTGCCGCCAGGATAACTATGAAAAAACGTCACCATCGATAGTTATCGTTCACGGTATAAGACAGTGATGCTGAGATTTCGTTCAATACGACCATTGTGGGCGGCCATTGATTCTGACTGCAGCATGTTGACAATTTCGATATTCGGATTTTCATCCAGCCACTGGTTTATCTGAACTTCACAGGAAGAGTAGATGGCGAGCGTAAAGTGTGTAAATACTTTGATTTTAAGTTGATTCATAATGCCTCCCCGGGACAGACCATAATATTCCCCCATCGGGATTCTTGATCACGTTTGAGATAATATACTAATTTCATTGTCAGTATGCAAACTATTAGTTCAGATAGCCGACTATTCGCGGGTAACTGTTAGCCAGGGTGGTTGTACGGAATCTGACAGGAGTGAGGGGGCAGGGTGAACATGATTATTGTTTCGGGTCATTTATCTAGTCCGGCAGCTTATTTTCAGGCTCCGGAAGTGTTTCCATCATAAATCCGCAGTGGGTATTCGTGTCGTTGATGATATTGTATAATTCACCGCTTTTTTCGAACTCGTCTATTGCCCGATTCAGCGTTTCAAGGGTTTGCCTCCATTGTGGCCGTTTTTTCGATATCGCATAGTACAGGTAATTGTACTGGATTGGCGGATTGACTGTTTCAAAGCTGTTTAAGTATTTTCTTTTTTCGTCTTCCGGCAGACCGGAATTCGCCACACTGTATTGGATGACTGCGGGATCGCCGATAATCAGGTCGACCCGTTTGGCAACCAGGATTCTGACGTTGGTTAAATCGTCAGTGACTTCATCAATATTAAAGAAATCCCGGTCCATCAGGCTGTCAAACTCCGGTGTATTCTGATATCCCCGAACAACACCGATAGCAGCGTTTTTTAAGTTCAATAAATTTCCGCTATAATTATCTTTTTCGCCTTTTCGTTTGATGAAGGCGATGGGACCGCCGGGAATTTTCCGTGAAATTGCCAGATGTTCCAGTCGTTTGGTGCCTTCATAAATGTCTGACGGCGCATCCGGTTCAATAAAGTATTCAGGGTATAGGATATCTGCATTCCCCGCTTCAGCGGTGGCAACCGTCCGGGCCCAGGGATAGAAAGTGGAAACAATTTCATATCCCTGACTGGCAATCAAGGCGACCGTCAGTCGCTGCACCCAGCCCTGCCGGCATATGTCTTTTCCGATGTAGGGCTTCCAGTCCAGGGTGGTGATTCTGATTTTTTTGGCGGCACCCTGGTTATAAATATACGTATATTCGTTTATTTTTTTCCCGGAAATGGAATAGGGCTTGCCCTGGTAATGGAAATCAACAGCGAGACGGTTTTCGGCATAAACCTTTTCGCAGGCTAAAAGATTCGGAAATATCATCATATAAATACCGAAAAATATCATCTGGGTCTTTTTTGCCATGGAGTATTTTATTGCCTGCCGGGTTTTAATTT
>JAHECJ010000308.1 GCA_024641805.1 Desulfococcus sp. | reverse complement strand
AAAAAATTCCTTGAGCCCGCTGGTGGCAAACGCTGTCCAGATCACAATGTGAAGCAGGATAAACCCTTTTCGGAAATCGACACCGAATATGACCGCAATAAGGATCAGCTGTGCCACGTCCCCGCCGCCCAGGCGGGTGATGGCGATGAACAGCGTATCCAGCCAATGCGTTGAAAAAGACTGGAGAAAAAGAATCCATTCGGTTTGAAACATGGCTCGATTTTCCGGTCAGATTTTGACTGCCACCTGATCGGCCAGGGAGACCCCGATCTTGAGAATGGCGATCATTTTTTTATTTTTTGTGTGATATCCGGACGTTTTGCTTGTGGTCTGACGGATCACGAACACTTCCACATCGTTTTCGATTTTAAATTCCTTTGTGATTTTTTCAGGCGGCGCATATGTCCGGAAGAGTTCCTGAAGCCCGAACCCTTTTTTCGCCACCAGCACCACATAAAAATAAGGGTATGCGGTGCCATTGACCACGTTCGTGACGATCTGGCCGTAAAGCCCCAGAAAATCCTTGTGCTGATTTTTCACATTGATCCTGATTTTCACATCATCGGGGATTTTACCTTCTTCCCCTGCCAGGAGCATGTAATAATCCACCGGATGGCCGGCCAGCCAGGGGCGGTTGGTTTCTTTTAAAAGTGTTTCAAATGCCTTGATTTTAAGTATCAGGTTGGGCTTGGTAAGTGTGGACCGGATACCGGTGAGCCAGTGCGGGACCAGCAACAACGCAGCATCATAGGAGATAATCATCAGGGTATTATCAAATTTTATCGCCCCCCGAAAATAAACAATACCGATGATCGCCGAAATTACTGCCAGCGAAAAAAACCCTAACCCGTTGGTAATATCCAGAATACTCCGATCCCATCTTTTCATGTCCCGGTGCAGTCTTTCCACTTCAAAGAACTTGCTCTTGTCCACTTTTTCCCAGGTGGCCGCCGGCGCAAATTTTCCCGCATTGACCCGGTTGTCATATCCTTTGACAATGAGCAGCAGGTTCCCCAAAAGAATCGGAACCGCCCCCGCAAAAAATGATGTCATGGCATACTGTAATACCAAACCGGACAGGATCAGCATAAAACTCATGCTGATGCGTTTAGAATAGGCCAATGATTTCCATAACCGGAAAACGACAATGCCCTGCTCTTCCGTTGAGATAAATAGGCTTGCCAATGGTTTCCCTCCATGAACTGACAGTTGCCAGGTGTCAGTGGTAGGCCGGGTTTCTTACCCGGCAATTGACCTGTAACATTTGTCGGGAAAGAATCCCGACCTACAATTAATTTTAACTTCCCATCAAAGTTTTTGGTTTTCGTTCAGGCACTAGATACCGCCGCCGGGGGGATGAATCGCCGCCCAATAATGAGTTACAACCGGTAAGTTCATCAAAGCCAACCTGCCGCCAATACAGCGGACAGGCGCCGTTGCAGATATGAAAATTTTCACATTCCCGGCACCGGGGATGGGCAAAGCGTTTGTCCCGGTATTTTTTTGCCTTGTCCGACTGCCAGATGGACTTAAAGTCATCTGCTAGCAGGTTTCCCACGCTGTCATCACAGGAGGCGCACGGCAGGACATCGCCGTTTGCACCCACGGATATCAGTCCGTCACAGGCGCTGCACCCCTTGTTGCCCAGTCCGTGAATGATTGAGTTGAACATGCACATGGGGACCGGTGAATACCAAATGAATTCCACTTTCTGCCGGCGGCTAATCTCGACGATTTTCCCGATCCGCTCGCCGACGCGGCGGTAGGGCACGATCAGGTTTTCGTTCACCGCTCCGCTGCCTGCGGGGATGATCAGGTTCATGCTGAACCGGTCGTTATTTAATGTTTGACGAACGAACCCGGGCAGCTCCATGCATTCCTCAAAATTCTCCGATGTCAGGGTGGTATTGGAATGGGTCAGGACGCCCGCATCCTTTAAATAGCCGAAGGCCCTGACGCTTTTTTCAAACGCACCGGCAAGGCCCACGACCTTGTCATGGGTTGCTGCGGTTACTCCCTCGATGCTTACCTGGGCGGAATCGAGACCTTTGTCCGCAAGCTCATTTGCCAGCTGCCTGCTGATTTTCGTGCCGTTGGTAATCAGGTTCACCCGCATGCCGAGTGCTTTGGCATAGGCGACCAGATCGGGCAGCTCCGGAACCAGGGTCGGCTCGCCCCCTGTAAAACTCACGGACGGGACTTTGGCCTGGTGAAATATCTTCCACAACACCTGCTTGACCTGGCCGACCGTCATTTCCCGTTGGCTTCCGACCGGGTTGGCGGTGCAGCCGCAACCGGTATAACAGAACGTGCACTTCAGATTGCACCGGTAGGTAAGTGCCACTTCCGACAGCACCGGATATTCGGAAAATTTCATTTCAAACGGGGTCACCGCCACTGCCGGGTTGGCGGTAAATTCGTCCAGCCGCCCTTCCAGCTGATCCTTGACGGCAATGATGAAGTTTTCGATATCCGCCACTTTTTCCGGGTTCCGGCCGGTTTTATCCAGCAGCTCATTCATCGGCATGCCGTCAAGGAGCGATTTTAAAATCAAGGCGCCGGCGGCATTGAGCTTCTGGGCATTGTTCGGACGCTTGATAAGCAGGTTGTCTTCCAGGCGCACAAATATATACGGCCGGACATTGGCGATGAATTCATCCACCCAGGAAAGATCCACACAATGTGCCTTCACATTCAGCATTTAATCAAACCCAATCCCGGATAAACCGGAAAATTGCATAAATGAACGCTCAACGTGCAACATCGAACGTCGAAGATGGATGTCGCTTCGCTCCCGTACTTCAAAATCTTTAAACCATTTTTGATATAGCCCTGACGGCAAACCAAAATGCTACAAATCCAAGGCGTGCAAATCCTGAGGAACGATGCGTACGAATGCACGCTGAGTGACGAAGGATGCAGCACAACACAGGATTTGGACATTTTGGGAAGCCGTTGTCATCAATGGGAGCCCCCACTCACACACGCCGAATGACACGCCGAATGGCACGCGGAGTGGCAGGCCGAATGGCACGCCGAGTGACAGGCCGAGTGGCATGCATCATGGCAGACATTCATGTCAAGTCCCAGATCCGTCGTCACCGGTCCCTGAATAAGATGATCCACATCCACAGGGATGGCGGTTTCATGCCCATAGGGGTCACGGTCATAATCATAATGATTACGGTAATATGGATGGGAGTTGTGGTACCAGTAATACCAGTCAGCGTCCGAGTTTTTTCGCTTTACGCCTTCCCCTTCCGCGTCTATAGCAGCCTGCATCAGGTCGATATAATATTTTTTGGTGGCATTGATATCCGCGTCCCATGCTTTTGCCTGAATGCTATGCACGGCGGTATTCATCAGGTGTTCCAGTTCATACTGGGAAAACGCGCCGTCATCAGAAAGGCACCCGAAAAAAAGCCGTTCATAGTCATCCATTTGATTGGGGTCCGGCGTTTTAATGGTGCGGACCCGCAAAGGATCTTCGGACTCAACTTTCAGAAATCCTTCAGCCTCCATGGATGCGAGCAATCCGCTGAAAATGCGTTTTAAGGGGAGCCCCAGATAAAACGCGGCCTCGATACGCGTCAGGTCTTTGCAGATTTTTCCAGTTTTCCGGTAATTGGAAAGCACGAGCTTAGGCGGCGTCCAGTTGAGATTGTCCCAGCGGATATTGTCCAGGCCTTTATGTGCAATCACCATGGATTTCTGTTTACTCAGCACAATGACCGCATAAAAAATAAACAGAACGGCCATGCCGATCAGAAAAACCGTTTTCCGTGATTTCAAAAAGTGTCGGACGGCCATCTTTCTTTCCGGCATTCGGGCATTGGATTTGGCACTGCCAGCATCTGTGAGTTTGGACAAACCGGTCAAATCAAACCACTCGGCGGGCATGTAAAACTGGGTCCGCATGTCAAAGCGGTTTCCAGGCTTATTTTTATGAAATAGGACTAAGAGCCGGTCTTTGGGGCCGAGCTGATAATCAATCAGAAATTTGGAGTTGACCCATTTTTCCGTCAAAATTAGTTGATTTTGATCCACATACTGTCGAATGTCCCTGTCATTCGGCGCCTGGTGAGGGGTCAGAATTTTAAGGGTGTAATGGTCCTGATGAGCCGCCTCGTCCCACTGGACCGGTGACCAGTTGAACACCACCAGGTCTTTCCCCTCCGCCGTGGTGGTTTTTGCCAGATACCCGGCTTCGGCAAAATCAGTTGAAAAATAAAATACATAGGTCAGTGTGCCTGAAGAAACGCCTTTGCCGCCGGCCAGCACAATATCCCATTT
>JAHECJ010000307.1 GCA_024641805.1 Desulfococcus sp. | reverse complement strand
GGGGCATATCGTGATGGAGATGAAAGTGGAGGACCGGTAACCCGCTGCTGCGGGATGAACGTCCGTTATCCGGTAAAGGGGAACCTTGGATGACGCTGGCAATTCAAGGTTCCCGATTCTTACGAAATATCCCGGATTTTTTTGATGTTCCGGATGTCCCCCATAATAATAAACGTGGTGTTCTGATCCATCACCTGGTTCGGCGGCGGGTTAAACTGAATATTTCCGGCCGTATCTTTTGCGCCGAGCACCAGCAGATCGAACTTGTTTTTTAAGCCGGATTCCAGAATCGTCTTTCCGGCCAGGGGGGAATGACTGTGGATTTTAAGTTCATGGATTCTTAAGTTTCCATCTCCGCTGCGGAGCATCTGGTCGAGAAAATCAACAGCGGTCGGCCGGATCATTTCAGAGGCCATGCGAAGCGCACCGATGAAATTCGGCGAAACCACGCTGTTCGCACCGGCTTTTCTTAACTTGGGTTCGATTTTCGGGTCGGTCATGCGGGTAACAATCCGGATTTTCGGGTTCAGCATCCGGGCGGTCATCGTGATGTAGAGGTTATCTCTGTCCCAGGGGGTGGTGATGATGATTCCTGAGGCGTTCCTGATGCCTGCTTTGATCAGATTATCGTCGTCCGTGGCGTCCCCCAATATGTATAGAAGATCCGGAACAACTCCGAGGGCGAGGTCGATTTTATTTTTATCCGATTCAATCAGCATAATCGGTTCCTGGCTTTTGCCCAGTTCCGCTAAAAGCGGCCTGCCGGTTTCCCCGCCGCCGCACAAAATGTAATGATTGGTAAGTTTTTGTATGGCTTTTTGCATTTTTCGCTTCCTCAAAATATCATTTAATTCGCCTTCGATCAGAATAGCGGTCAATGTGCCGATGCCGTATAAGATAATTCCCATGCCGAAGGTAATGAGAACCATGGTGAACACCTGTGCGGCGGGGTTTCCGGTGACTGCGACGATTTCACCGTAGCCGACAGTGGTCAGAGAGATGACGGTCATAAAGAGACAGTCAATGAGTTTTGCCTTTCCTTGAAACAGAAGGTAATACCCGACGCTTCCCAACACGACAATCAGGAAAATGGAAGCCAGGATGAGGTAAAATCTTTTTTTGATGTCCATAAACGAGTCCGTTCATAAAGGACGTTAGATAATCATGGGGTTTCCCTGGCATCATCGTCCTGCCGACATGTTAGGATTTTTTGAGAATCTCACTTTTTTGATGGTCAAAAAAGCGGGTTTAGAAACCCGCTCAGCATTTTTGTTAACATCGTATTTTAAGAAAGAAAGCTGATGGTTTTTATGACAAGTCGGTAATGATTTGACGGATTGTCTGTTGCATGGGGGGAATATAAGTATTGCAGACATGATAGATAGCATCCGCATCAATTTCAAAATAATGATGGCTGATGATATCCCGCAAACCTTTAGCCTTTTTCCAGTCAACCTGTCGGTATTTCGGCAAGAGGTTACCGCTTGTAATTTTATCTAAATTTTTCAGATTTTCTCCAACGGCAATTAGCAACATACAGATACTGTCAAGCTTTTCCATACCGGCGGGTGACCCTGTGAAAACTTCCACGGAGGTCACCGGTGCAAATCGATTTAAAATGGTGAGAGTCGCCTGGTGAATCTGTTGTAAAACCTCTATCGCGAGACTCTTATCAAACAAAGACGGCCTCCTGATCAATTTTGCGTTTCAGGAATGCATTCATTTGATCCCGGTATCGAACAATATCAACCGAACGGTGCAGCCGTTCTTCGAGGTCCTGTTTGATGCCGATTAATAAAAATAAATCCGGTTCTTTAAGTTCTACAACGACATCAATATCGCTATCAGCGGTCATCTGGTCCCTGGCAATCGAGCCAAAAATCCCCAATCGAATTATTTGATACTTTTCCTTGTTATATTCTTTAAAAAGGTGAAGTGACTTAATAATCTCATTTCTTTCCATTATTTCTCCACTCCCGCATTGAATTCAGCAATGGTGTTCATTCCATTGCCACAGCGTTTTTTAACATCTCGTTATGGAGGACTTTGCAAAAACAATAATATATTCAATTCTCTTGAAGCCTCAGAGATTATAAAGATTTCGTGTAATTCTGACAAGATTTAAATACAAGACAGGAATAATAGAATGAATCTCAGGCGCGTGACGATTCATTCTCCAGCTCTTCCTTAACGGCAAGCCCGATCTTTTCGAGGGTATACGGCTTTTTGATGTACTGGCCCGCACCCAGCCGCTGCGCCTCACGGACTCTGTTTGTTTCGGAAAATCCGCTTGCAATGACCGCTTTTTGCCCCGGATGTAATTGAAGGATTTCCCGGTATGTATCCAGGCCGTCTATTCCGGGGATCATAATCATATCCAGAACCAGTAAATCGACCGGGTTGGTTTTTAGAAATTCGACGGCTTCTTCTCCGCTGGCAACGCTGAATGTTGAATAGCCAAGTGCTGACAGCATTACAGACGCCAGCTCGCGCTGTTCTTTCACATCATCAACCACCAGAACACTCTGGCCATGGCCCTTAAAATCTTCAATGGATAAATCAATTTGATCCGGGGGTAATTCCTTTCGGGTGACAGGAAGGAGGATCGTGAATGTGGCCCCCCGGCCTTCCGTGCTTTGCACGTCAATATACCCGTTATGGTCTTTTACCGTGCCCCAAACCACAGCCATGCCCAATCCCGTTCCACTGATTCCCATTTTCTTTTTGGTATAAAACGGTTCGAATATTTTTTTCAAATCCTCCGGGGCGATGCCCATACCGGTATCAGAAACGACAATGGAAGCATATTCCCCTTCCTCTATGTTTTCATATCCGTTCATGGGTCTGTCTATATACCGGTTTGCGGTGGTAATGGAAATTTCCCCTTTGTCGCCGATAGCTTCTGCTGAATTTGCCACTAAATTCATAATAACTTTTGATATGTGAATCGGAGAGCCGAAAATATTGAGCAGGCCGGCTTCAAGTCTGGTTTTTACTTCAACATACGGATAGAACGATTTCAGCTTTTTATATTCAGGGCTTCCCAGGTATTCCGAAATTACCGTGTTCAGGTTCAGCACCTCATAATCATTCACTCCCCGCCTGGCGAGCATCAATAAATCGCGCACAACGGCAGCCGCCTTTTGTCCGGATTCCTGAATATTCAGGATCGGCTTTCGCAATGGACTGTCTTCCGGAAGCTTCAGCAATAAAAGGTCCGGATAACCCACAATTCCGGACAGGATATTGTTAAGGTCGTGCGCCACACCGCCGGCAAGAGTCCCGAGAACTTCAACTTTCTCCGCCTGGCGAAGCTGGCGTTCCAGCTTCGCTTTTTCTTTCTCGATTTGCTTGCGCTCGGTCACATCTCTTGAAATGCCCTGAAATCCTGTCGGCTGTCCGTTTAAATCGATGATAAGGGATACGGAAGTCTCAACATAACATCTGGTCCCATCTTTTCTGATCAGCTCCCAGTCAAAGGCCTTGTAAGGTTTTTGGGTTTCATAAACCCAGTTGAAGGTTTTAAAAACTTTAGCGGCATTTTCCGCGTCCATGAAGTTTCGATTATTCATGCCGATCAATTCATCGGGTGGATATCCGAGAATCCTGCACATTGAATTATTGAAAAAAGTAAAGGTGCCGCCAAGATCAACCTCATAGTATCCGTCTTCAATGCTTTCCAGAATGGTTCTATATTTCCCCTCGCTCACCCGAAGGGCTTCCTCCGCTTTCTTTTGTTCAGTGATATCTTTCATGATTCCCAGAACATGTACTTCCCTCTGTATTCTTTTAACAATAGAGGTCGAAATGGAAATATGTTTTTTCTCTCCGGATTTAGTCGTTATAATCCATTCTTCTAAATGAAGATCATCGCCTTCTCTCATCCGGGCCATCTTTTCGATCGCCTGCCGCCGTATCTCCGGATCCGGGTATAATGTCTGGTACCAGCCGAGTGTATTGATTTCATCCATGGTATATCCGGTAATATCCGTCATTACGGGATTCCATTGGGTAAACCGGACGTAAGGTTTTGCCGGGATATTGTGGCAGACGCATATGCCGTCTGCCGCTTTGAAGAGAAGATTTTCCAGCATAAAAACCTGCTCTTTAATTTGCTCCTCTGTTTTTTTTCTTTGGGTGGTTTCAAATGTGGTCTCAATGGCACCGATAATGTTGCCAGATTTATCCTTTAATGGAGGTTGTTTTGCCGGATCATACGTAACCATTTTTCTGCACTCTGCTAAATCGTCAAAAGTAAAAAAGCGAAAATTCAGGCCCGTATAATTGGATGCCGGTGGG
>JAHECJ010000306.1 GCA_024641805.1 Desulfococcus sp. | reverse complement strand
AAAACTTTTCATATTATCAAAATGACTCTCACCGCCGTAAATGAACATATTGTGATAACCTTGGTGATGCAGCAGATCCGCTATGGTAAAAAAATCATGCTGGGATTTTCCGAGTTTCACAACCGACTGGGCCGGGGTGGGCGTAAACCCGCTGACGACCGCCTCGATCCCCCGGACCGAACGAGTCCCGGTGGCATATAAACGGTCAAACATCCAGCCTTTTTCCGCCAGCGCATCCAGATTCGGGGTCAGCGGCAATCCGCCCAGACTTCCCACATAACGCGCGCCTAAGCTTTCCTCGAGAATAATCACCAGGTTTTTCGGTTTTCCCCGGTATGTTGCCGTCTGCTGATGCAGTGTCGGCAAATCATCATTTAGAAATGCAGAATCCTGCAGTGTCGTATCCTGGCGAATGACACGAATAATTTCATCCCGGGACATTTTTCCATAAATTTTTGACGCGTCCGCCTCACTTTTCATCTGGTTAATGGCAAAGCCGACAGAATATGTGGAATTCAAGACAATCGAATTCACCAGTGCATCGTCGGCAAACGCCACCATTGCGGGATTTAACGGGCGATGGCCGAATGTTGAACGCACACCCATAATTCCGAAGATCAGGATGAAAAGCGCCAGGGCTGCACGCCGGGTCTTTGGGGGATAAACCACTGCGCGAATCGCCTTGCCAAAAAGCTGCCACCCGATTCGAAAAGACACAACGATCCCGACCAGACTGACAATCACTGCCAGCAGATGCCCGGAAAAGAGCATGGAAGAAACTTCCCGGGGATACCCCAGAAACTCAACAAACAGGCGATTCGGCCGGAATCCGTATTCTGAAATAAACGATGGGGTCGCGATTTCCATAAAAATCAGCAATGTCAGGGATAAAGAAAGCCATATCTGAACGATTCGATTCCAGAACCGGCCGATGAAATGCCCCCCGGAAAGAAAAGTTGAAAACAGGGCAAAAACCCCCACCTGAATAATAATGGTAGCAATATCAATGCGGGCTCCCTGGAAGATAACGGGAAACCAGCCATTGACCGAAGTGATTCTGTCAGCCTGCCAGAGACTTAGCCCCAGTCGGCTGGCAAACAATGCACCCATTGAAATGATAATATATAGAAAAAAGGGGTAAAATACCCCCAGCACCCGCTGAACCCGAAATCTCATAATTTGTATCCACTCTCAATTTAAACTCGTTAATATTTTTCATAATATACCGGAATAATTAAATATTATCAGATACAATCTGCGCACTACATAATTTCGGTAAAATACTCAGAAAAATATTTCCCGCCAAGATCCTGCAAAATATAAGGCGTTAAATAAATTGTGCAACTGCACGCTTAAAGATTGCTCCCAGAAAGAACTTAAACGGGCAGGGAAACGGTAAACAAACTGCCCTGATTGACAACGCTTTGAACGCGGATCTCCCCGCCAAATGCATTGACAATCGCCTTGGCCAGGCTCAGCCCCAAACCGATACCATCCTGGGAACGGCTCCGGTCGCACCGGTAGAACCGTTCAAAGATATGGGGTAATTCCTCTTCCGGGATGCCGACCCCGGTATCTTCCACCCGGATATTGACCGACTGATTTTCCCGGGTGGCCGAAATCGTAACGGTCCCCCCTTGCTTATTGTACTTAATGGCATTTTCTAAAAGATTCGTCACCAGGCGCTGCATTTTGCTCCTGTCTCCGACAATCGGCAGCCTGTCGGGAAGCTCCGTAACCAGCCGGACATCTTTTTCCCTGGCAATGGGATCGAATAATTCGCAGGCCGATAAAATCAGTTCAACAATATCCAGGGGTTCTGATTTCATCCGGCTGACGCCGGATTCGGTTTCGGTGATATCCATCATCGTATTGATGATTTCAATCAGCTTGTCACATTCTTCGATGGTATTGGCCGCCATCTCAGCGTAATCTTCCATGGACCCGTTTCCCACCAGGGTCATTTCAGCGATTCCCCGGATTCTCGTCAGGGGACTTCGAAGGTCATGAGCGACATTATCATTCATTTCGCGCATGCCGACAATCAAGGTTTGAATACGGTCCAGCATCGTGTTGAACGTATTTGCCAGCCGGTCGATCTCAAAGTGGCGTTTTTTTACCTCCACCCGCTTGTCAATGGATCCGCGGGAAATTTCAATGGCGGTCTGCGTCACTTCCTCCACCCCTTTTAAGGCGTGCCGCGCCAGAAACCAGCCGATGAATGCCGCGATGAGAAAAAGAGGGATCATCAATAAAAAAATGAGATTTCGAAAAACAGCCAAATATTTATAATTATCATCCAGGGACAGCCCCATATTAAAAATAATCGTTGGACTGATAGCCCCATAGATGACGCGCGCATTAAAGCCTTTCCCCGCTAACGCAACCGTTTCAAAAACATATTTTTCGTTTCTATCCAGCGCCTCAAGAGCAGCATCAGATACCGCAACATCCCCGTAAGCACCCATATTTAAAGCTTTGAGAACCCGGCCGTCGGTGGAGAGTAGTCGGAAGAATACACCTTTCCCCTCGGATTCAGACTCTAAAACTATTTCCATGGTCACCTGGTCAACGCCATCTATCTGCATGAGCGAATAAAATTCATCAAGCTCCTCCTTCAGCTCATTATCCGTATTTCCCATGGTAATCCGGGAGATATGGTAATAAAAGATAAAGAGCGCCAGCAGGGATGTCAGGGTGAATATCAGGGCATACCACATGGTCAATCGGAACGAGAGCGAATTCCGATGATTATGCAGTTGTTTTAAGGACATAGCCGACCCCGCGTATGGTTTGTATCATTTTATCCGCGAAGTCCCTGTCCACTTTATCCCGCAGGTGACAGATCCGGGCCTCCACCACATTGGTCTGGGGATTGAAATTATAATCCCAGACATGCTCCATGATCATGGTTTTAGACACGACCTGTCCGGCATTTCGCATCAGATACTCCAGAAGAGAAAACTCTAAGGGCTGAAGATCAATTTTCCGGCCGGCCCGTTCAACTTTCCGGGTGTGAATATCCAGCACCAGGTCGCCGACTTCAAGCTTTACAGGATTCGCGACGGTGCCGGTAAAACGACGGATCAGGGCCTGCACCCGGGCAAGAAGTTCCGTAAATGCGAACGGCTTGGTTAAATAATCGTCCCCACCGGTGGTCAACCCCTTGACCCGGTCATCCACCGTTCTTCGAGCGCTTAATATCAGCACCGGGATATTGATGCCGTTGTTCCGCATTTCTTCAATCAGCGTCAAACCGTCAGTTTTGGGAAGCATGATATCGATCACGGCCACATCATAGGGTTCATTTAATGCCATATGCAGCCCGTCTTCCCCGTTATCCATATGGTCGACCGCAAAACCGGCTTCCTTTAAACCGTTTGATACAAACCGGGCTATTTTAACGTCATCCTCGACCAGCAATAATCTCATAATACCGCAACTTCTCATTTAAAATTGAATCGTCAAAAAATACCAATAATTATTAGTGTCCCGGCCGTCAAATTACCCCCATACCGAAGCGGATAGTTAAAATAATTAATATTTATTGACTGAAAAAACAATTCAATTAAACATACAAAAATTCGCATGAACAGGGAATGGAAACACGGGATGAGCAATCGAAAAAAAATTTTCGGATTCGGTAAAAATGTGACGGTGGCCGGGCTGGTCAGCTTTTTCATGGATGTCAGCTCCGAGATGATCTATCCCCTGGTCCCGCTTTTTCTGGCGAATGTGCTCGGGGTCAACAAGTCGGTCATCGGCCTGATCGAGGGGCTTGCGGAATCCACCGCCAGCCTGATCAAGATTTTTTCCGGATGGTTTTCAGACCACATCGGCAGTCGAAAGTGGCTGATGGCTGCCGGCTACGGCATCTCGACCCTTGCCAGGCCGGTAATCGCGCTTGCCGGGGGGTGGCATCAGGTGATGGGGTCCCGTTTGATCGACCGGTTCGGGAAAGGAATCCGGACTGCCCCACGGGACGCCATTATCGCGGAGGCGACCGATCCCGCCTGGCTCGGCAGAGCCTTCGGGTTTCACCGGGCTCTGGACACGATGGGCGCGGTGGCAGGCCCAGCCCTGGCTTTCTTTCTCCTCAGCATCCTTTCAAACGATTACCGCAAGGTGTTCTGGCTTTCCATGATACCGGCCGTCATCGCCGTAATTTTGATCATTTTTTTTATCACGGAAAAGAAGAAAGAGGGGAAAACGGTCACTGACCGGCCGAAACTGACATTGGCCCATTTTGACTGGCGGTTTAAGTTTTTCGTCGTCATTGCCGGAATTTTCGCCCTCGGCAATTCCAGC
>JAHECJ010000305.1 GCA_024641805.1 Desulfococcus sp. | reverse complement strand
TGTCATCCGCGCCCGGAAGCGTCAGCCAGGTGAGGGAAGCCACCATGAAACTGATGCTGATGGCCAAGCAGACGGGCATCCCGACGTTTCTGATCGGCCATGTGACTAAAGACGGGGCCATTGCCGGGCCAAGGATCATGGAGCACATGGTGGATACGGTATTGTATTTTGAAGGGGACCAGAACCATGAGTTCCGTATTCTCCGGGCAGTGAAAAACCGATTCGGTTCCACAAATGAAATCGGCGTGTTTGAAATGAAAGAGAGCGGCCTGGCGGAAGTGAAGAATCCGTCGGCTATTTTTCTGGCGGAACGGGCGGCCAACGCTCCCGGGTCGGTGGTCACGGCCTGCATTGAGGGAACCCGGCCGATCCTGGTGGAACTTCAGGCATTGATCAGCAGTGCGGGATTCGGCACGCCGCGCCGGACAATTTTGGGTCTGGATTATAACCGGGTGTCTTTGCTGGTGGCGGTGATGGAAAAAAAATTAGGCCTGAATCTGGCCGGGCAGGATATATTTATGAATGTTACCGGCGGTGTTCGGGTCTCGGAACCGGCAGTGGATTTGGGCATCGTATCGGCTGTGGCGTCCAGCTTCCTGGATCGGCCCATTCCGGAAGCGATGATTCCCATCGGGGAGGTTGGGCTTTCCGGCGAGGTGAGGGGGGTGTCCCATCTGGAGACGCGGATTGCCGAGGTCCGGAAAATGGGGTTCACAAGGTGTATTGTGCCGAAGACCTCTTTAAAACAGATGAATAATAAAAATGATATCGAATTGATCGGGATCAGCAAGCTGTCAGAGGTAATGGAAAACCTTTTTTAAAAATGGCATCTAAGGCTCACTGGCAGCGTTACAGATTTCTTCAAAATGCTCAAATACCGATTGTATACTCCGCCTTTTCATCAATCTGCGCCTTGCCATTGAACCTGATATGACATTTTTTCATTTAAGTTTGAAAAAGTGTTTAGCAATCTTCGATTGTCTTGACGCTGACATCAATTCAATTATAAAACACATAAATTATATGACGCAGAAAAAAGCCAAAAATAAATACCAGACCGATCATTATGCACAAAAAGCGAAAAAAGAAAATTATCCGGCGCGGTCCGTCTACAAGCTGAAAGAAATTCAGCAGAAGTTTAAGCTGATAAAAAAAGGGGACAAGGTTCTGGATCTGGGATGCGCCCCGGGTTCCTGGACCAAATTTGCAGCCGAGATTGCCGGAAAGGAAGGCCGGGTGATCGGAGTTGATCTGAAAAAAGTGTCTGAACAATTTCCGGCAAACACGCACGTCATCATTGGCGACGTGATTGAGCTGGCCCAAAAGGATAAAGAAAATCTGGCAGAAACCATCGGGATTGGTTTTCATGTGGTGTTAAGTGATATGGCGCCGGCGACCACCGGCCATAAAGAAGTGGATGCCGCACGGTCGTATGATCTTTGCAGCGCAGCCCTGGCAATTGCTCAAACGGGTCTTGAACCCGCCGGCTGTTTTGTCTGCAAGATTTTTCAGGGCGGAGATTTTGAAAAATTTAAAGATGCGGTTTGCAGCAGTTTTGACAGGCATAAAATTTTCAAGCCCCAGAGCTGCCGCAAGGAAAGCAAGGAAATATATATCATTGGTTTGGGGAAAAAACAGGAGGAGAACTGATGTCGGGACATAGCAAGTGGGCGAATATAAAGCATAAAAAGGGCGCTGAGGATGCGAAGCGGGGAAAGGTTTTTACAAAAGTCGTCAAGGAAATAATCGTTGCCGCACGTCTCGGCGGCGGCGATCCGAATGCCAATCCGAGGCTTCGCACGGTGCTGCTCAAGGCAAAAGCAGCCAATCTGCCCAAGGACAATGTGGAGCGGGCGATTAAAAAAGGAACCGGTGACCTTGAAGGCGTTAATTACGAGGAACTCTCCTATGAAGGGTATGGCCCGGGCGGCGTCGCGGTCCTGGTGGAATCCCTCACCGACAATAAAAACCGGACAGTGGCCGATGTCCGCCATCTTTTTAACAAATACAACGGAAACCTCGGTGAAAACGGATGTGTAGGCTGGATGTTTGATAAAAAAGGATGGTTTTCTGTTGCCAAGGCGGGCGTGGATGAGGAAGAGCTGATGATGACGGCATTGGATGCCGGCGCTGAAGATGTCAAAGATGAAGATGATGAGAATTTCGAGATTATTACCGCACCGGATGATTATGAAGCGGTCAAGGAAGCCCTTGAAAAGGCTTCCATCGAAATCATTGATTCGGAAATAACCATGCTGCCCCAGAATTATGTGAGCATATCGGGAAAAGAAGCGGAATCCATGATGAAACTCATGGATGCGCTGGAAGACAATGATGACGTGCAGAAAGTTTACACGAACGCGGATATTCCGGATGAGGTGATGGACGCAATGTAAAAAGGTTTCGGGTGTCAGGTGTCAGAAGAAATAATGTACCCGTCTGACACCTGAACACTGGCACCTCAACTTCCCTTCAGTCTTCTACCTTCCACCTATCCACCTAAACCATCACAATGCAATCATTCTTTGAACCGACTGCAGGGCCGGCACCCGGATTTCCTCCGGCACCTTGACTTCGCCGGTGAGGTTCTCCAGGCTGTCCGCCACATCCGCCAGCGTGATCTTTTTCATATCCGCGCATTCCATGGCAGTGGAAGCCGGGTAAAAAGTTTTGTCCGGATTTTCCTTTTTCAGTGGATAAAGCAGACCGATTTCAGTGCCCACTATAAAGGAAATGCTCTCGGATTCTTTCGCGATTCGAATCATCCCTGATGTGCTGGTGATAATATCGGCCAGTTCCAGCACTTCGGTGCGGCATTCCGGGTGCGCCATGAACAGTGCTTCGGGGTGTGCCTGTTTTTGCCGGAGGACCTGTTCCGGGGTCAGGGCATTATGAAACGGGCAATATCCGTTCCACGCATGAATGATTTTATCTGTTTTTGAGGCAGCATAATTGGCAAGATTCCGGTCCGGTGCCATGAGAATTTCTTTGGCTTCCAGGCTGTTCACCACTTTCACCACATTGGCGGATGTGCAGCAGATAGTTGTCAGGGCCTTGACCGCAGCCGTCGAATTCACGTAGGTGACAACGGGCATGGAAGGATTTTTCTTAGTCCAGGCTCTTAGGTCTTCCGGGGTGATCATATCCGCCATGGGGCATCCGGCATCCAGCCGGGGCAGTAATATGGTTTTGTCCGGGGAAAGAATGGAGGCGGTTTCCGCCATGAATCTGACGCCGCAGAAGAGAATAATATCCGCATCGGTTTGAGACGCCTTGATGCTGAGTTCCAGGGAATCCCCGTTTAGATCGGCGATCTCCTGAATTTCCGGCGGCTGATAGTTATGCGCAAGAATAATCGCATTCTTTTCTTTAGCCAATTGTCTGATTTTTTGTGTAATTTCTTGTTCCATCTTAAAATCTCTTTTTCAAAAAAATTAATATTTACAGCTGAGTTGAGGTGTTTTCAGGTTTGCCCCAATAGAATAAACAGAAACAAGGAAAATGCTGTTTCGCTATAGTCTGCCATGCGATATGGCATTTAGCGCTGCAGATGCCGTGAAATTGAAAATCCCGGAGAGTTTATTCATCCAGCTTTAGTATATCCGCTTCCGGCGGAATCTTAAAATTAAACAATGACGCATCCAGATCTTCAAATTTTAAATCCGAAAATTCAATGCGAGTTTCATCGCCATAGTCATTTAGTGTCAGCACGCTTTTGATATCAAAAGTGGATTTATCAATATTCAAGAAAATCGCCGACAGATCCATCTGTTTCTGCTTGGGAACCAGTTTCAGGGTGTACTGGCCGTCATTGGCCGGCTTGGCGACACTGACCGTGTAAGCATCCTGGACCAGTTTAAAATTTGAGAGAAAACTGGCCCCTTTGCCGTTGCTGAAGTATGCCATTGCATCGCCGATCACCACCTGATTGTCTTCCGGCCGGTATATCCATAAATTTGTCCCGTCCGAAATAATGGCATATTTTTCAGGGGTCGCATATTCCCAACGCATCATTCCTGGATGCTTGAACCATGCTTTTCCGGAAGCCGTATCGGTAATGTCCAGTGCTTTTAATGTGGATTCCTGTGAAAAGCTTGCGGAAAAATCCGCGGCATTATAGCGCGCTTCAAGTTTTCCGAGGATCTCTTCATGAGAATTTAAAGAAGAGGTGTCCGAAGGATTTTCCGGTGAATTTTTCAGGGGTGTTTCCGTCCCGACCGGCTGACTCGTTGAAACGCCGGGGATAATAAACGTGCTCAGAAGAATAGTAAATATGAAGAAAATTTTTTTCATGGGGTGATCGGTTTCC
>JAHECJ010000304.1 GCA_024641805.1 Desulfococcus sp. | reverse complement strand
CAAACGAAGACTGAATATTTCAACTTTCCCAGGCAATCCAGCGCTCTTGACGGGTGTTTTTATAATTTAAAGGATTCAAGATTGATGACCCAAATTACCGACTATTATCCAGCCGAGACCTTTTCCCGATTAAAAGCCTTTGCGGACCAGCATGAAACCCCTTTTTTGGTGATGGATATCGCGACGGTGCAACGGAGCCTCGAAGAACTGCGTCAAAACTTTCCCTATGCAAAAATTTATTATTCGGTGAAGGCCAATCCGGCTCAGGAAATTATCACCCTGGTCCGTGATCAGGGCTGCTGTTTTGATACCGCTTCGGTTTATGAACTCGACAAAGTGTTGGGTCTGGGGGTTGACCCTGCCCGGATCGCCTGCGGCAACACCATCAAAAAACGTAAAGATATCCGACGGTTTTATGAAAAAGGGATTCGCTTGTTTGTCAGCGATTCCGAAGCAGATTTACGCAACATTGCAGAATTGGCCCCGGGCTCCAGGGTGACGGTACGCATCCTGACCGAGGGCGACCAAACCTCTGACTGGCCCCTTTCACGTAAATTCGGCTGCCAGACAGATATGGCAATGAATTTGTTGATTTTAAGCCGGGAGTTAGGCCTGCAGCCTTACGGAGTCTCTTTTCATGTGGGTTCTCAACAAAGAGATATCGGGGCCTGGGATGCGGCGATTGATAAGGTTCGGGTGATTTTTAAGCGATTGTGCAGCGAAAACGGCATTCATCTGAAAATGATCAACATCGGCGGCGGATTTCCGGCAAATTACGTTAAACCCACCCATGATTTATCTACCTACGCCCGGGAGATTACCCGGTTTCTGCAGGAAGATTTTGGTGATGAGATGCCGGAAATTATTTTGGAGCCAGGGCGTTCTCTGGTTGCCAATGCCGGCGTGCTGGTCTGTGAGGTGGTTTTGATATCCCGAAAATCGAGTACCGCCCTGAACCGCTGGGTATTCCTCGATATCGGCAAATTTTCCGGCCTCATCGAAACCATTGATGAGGCAATTAAATATCCCCTTTATTGCGACCGCGGCGGCCCCGATGAAGAAGTCATTTTGGCCGGACCGACGTGTGACAGTATGGATATTCTCTATGAAAAATATCGCTACACGCTCTCCGGTGACCTTCGCATCGGCGATCGGCTCTATTGGTTTTCAGCGGGGGCCTACACCTCCAGTTACAGTTCTGTTGAGTTCAACGGTTTTCCGCCATTGGTGAGTTATTTCGTGTGACGAATCATTGATGGGAGTTGTTTCAACAACCTGCTGAGAAGTCAGCCAAAAAGCGATCCATCATGTAAACAAAGAAAGCCCATCCGGATTCAGATGGGCTTTCTTTATAATATGGCAAAATATAGAACTATCGTAAAAACGGATTCATCCGTTTTTCCTGACCGATGGTGGTCTCAGGTCCATGCCCCGTATACACCACAACGTCATCGCCCAAGGGGAACAGCTTGTTTTTAATGCTTGCGATCAATGTGTTATAATCTCCCCCCGGAAAATCGGTCCGGCCGATGGAGCCATAAAACAGAGAGTCCCCCACAAAAACGACACCATCGGATGCCAGGGATATGCCCCCCGGAGAATGGCCGGGCGTATGAATCACATTGAATGTAATATCACCAAACGTGATTTTGTCTCCTTCTCCCACGGTGCGGTCCGCCGGCGGGGAATCTTCCACTCTCAGACCGAATGCCATGGATGCGGCGGAAACATGCTCCAGCATGACGGCATCCGCGGCATGAATCAGAATGTCCGCGCCGGTGGCTTCTTTCATTCGCTTGTTGGCGCCCACATGATCGAAATGTCCGTGGGTGTTGATGATATATTTAACTGTCAGCTGCAGCCCGGCCAGCGTCATGAGAATTTTATCCGCCTCGTCGCCCGGATCAATCACCACGGCTGTTTTTGTGTTTTCACAGCCCACAATAAAGCAATTTGCCATAATCGGCCCCACGGCGAGTGTCTTGATAATCAAGGGTTTCTCCTAAGCAATTTAATTAATTTAATTTTATTAATGTGTTAGGCAAATAGGCTGAAGTGTTTCAGGGCCTCGTAATGTTTAAATAAAACCTTCAGCCTTCCACCTTCAACCGTATACTTATTTACTTTTTTTTAACCTTTTCGATAATTTCAATGATGCTGCTGATTTTGTTTTTCGGTTGGTCCGCCTTGGCCATCAGCTCTTTAAATACCGATTCGGGCATGTTATTTTTCAAATAGCCTTCCACATCGAACGTTTCCCACCAGCAGTCCAGGACTTTCCAGCACACGAAATCATCTTCTCCGCTCATCAGGCAGTACCGGAATGAAATGGGGCTGCCGAGTCTCGGGCAGCGCCTTTCCAGCTCTTCGATCGGTTGATCTGACATTAAATGTAGTTCCCTGAAATTATCGGCTCTTTAATGATTTCGGTTTCGGGTGGTTGGCAAAGATTTTTTCGGACTCCGCCATTTCCTCGTCCGTCAGCACGATGTCTTTTATGTTGCCGGCAAGATAGTTCTCATATGCCGTGAGGTCCAGAAGTCCATGGCCGCTCCAGTTAAACAGAATGACCTTTTCCTTGCCTTCTTCCTTGGCTTTCAGGGCTTCTTCAACCACTGCCGCCAGGGCATGGTTGGTTTCCGGAGCAGGAATGATGCCTTCGGTTCGGGCCAGGAGGATGCCGGCCTCAAAAACTTCTTTCTGCTTAACGGATCTCGGAGTGATCAGGCCTTCGTCCACAAGCTGGCTGACGGTGGGCGCCATGCCGTGATATCGTAATCCGCCGGAATGAATCGGAGGCGGAACAAAGGCGTGGCCGAGACTGTGCATGGGCAGCAGCGGGGTGTATTTTGCCGTATCCCCGTGATCATAGACAAACGGCGCCTTGGTCAATGTCGGGCAGGCGGCGGGTTCCACAGGATATATTTCAATCTGCTTGCCGTTGATTTTATCGTGCACAAACGGGAACGCCAGACCGGCAAAGTTGCTCCCGCCGCCGGCGCAGCCGATAATAATGTCCGGATATTCTCCGATTTTTTTCATCTGTTTTTGTGCTTCCAGGCCGATAATCGTCTGGTGCAGCATGACGTGATTGAGAACGCTTCCCAGGGAATAGCGGGTCTGGCCGCTTTCATCGGATACCGCTGCTTCAATGGCTTCGCTGATGGCTATTCCCAGGCTGCCCGGGGTATTCGGGTCACGTTCCAGGGCATCACGGCCCGCCTTGGTATCCATGCTGGGACTGGGGACACAGTTGCCTCCCCAGGTTGCCATCATGGATTTCCGGTACGGTTTCTGGTCGAAGCTGACCCGGACCATGAATACTTTACATTCCAGGCCGAACTGGGCGCATGCAAAGGATAATGCGCTTCCCCACTGGCCTGCGCCGGTCTCCGTCGTTATTCGTTTGATGCCGAATACTTTGTTGTAATAAGCCTGCGGAACCGCGGTGTTCGGTTTATGGCTTCCCGGAGGGCTTAAGCTTTCATTTTTAAAATATATTCTGGCAGGAGTGCCCAGTGCCTTTTCCAGATTTACCGCCCGGACAAGCGGGGAAGGGCGCCATATTTTCAGAACATCCATTACCGGTTCGGGGATGTCGATCCATCGCTGGGAGCTGACTTCCTGTTCGATCAGGTTCATCGGAAATACCGGCGCGAGCTGATCCGGAGAGACAGGATTGCCGTCCGGGCCCAGCGGGGGATTCATGGCGATGTCGGCCAGAATATTATACCATTGGCGGGGCATTTCATCTTCACGTAAAATGACTTTTCTCTCATTCATAATATTAAACTCCTTGTCCGTCTGGGGTTAGGTGATTTATATATTAATCCGACTTATTATTTTTTTTATTTTTTGAGACCTGATGCTGATATATCCCGTCCAGAATTCCGTTGATAAACGATCCGGATTCTTCCGTGCCGTAAAGCTTTCCGATATCCACAGCCTCGTTGATGGACACTTTCGGCGGGATATCCTGGCAGTATAACAGTTCATATGCCGCGATCCGCAGAATATTGCGATCCACTCCGCCCATCCGGCTGATTTTCCAGTTGCTGGAAAATTTCTCAATCAGTTGATCCAGCCGGGATCTGTTTTCAATGACCCCTTTGATCAATGTCATGTAAAACCGCTGAGTATCCGGGGCCAGTTTTAACATTCCGGAAAGCCCCTCCATTAATTCATCGGATTCATTTTTCAGCATATCCATGCAGAAAAGCGCCTGCATGGCGAGTTCTCTTGCTTTTCGGCGGGTTCCCATAAATGTTATTTGTGCCCCTCAATCGCGCCCATGAGGTTGGCCATTTCAATGGCGGCAAT
>JAHECJ010000303.1 GCA_024641805.1 Desulfococcus sp. | reverse complement strand
ATTATCATCAAGCCCCGGGCGAACCTGCCAAAAATCTTTTTTCAAAAACCCCTGAAAGTACCTTATACGGTAACAAGGTATTTGGGATGGATTGCGAAGTACCTGTAGGGATTCCGGACACTTCAGCAACCGACAAAATTAAGTTTCAGCTGCGGGCCACATCGGTTAACAATCTTCTCCTGATTGCGCCAAACGACGAAGGATTGAAACAACTGATAAAAATGGCCGCCACGCTTGACAAACAACCCTATGACGGACCGCTGATGAAAATGGAGATGGATCTGGGCGCATATATTGAAGCGGTACGGAAAATGATTCCCCAGACAAAAGGCAATACGAAGTTAGACATGCCGGATCTGGGGTCGCTTGTTTACACATGCGATATGGAAAATAAAAAATTCAGCAACAAATATGTCGTGCAAATTGATGATATCAAGTCCATGGTCGCCGCATTAAAACAGGCCCAGGGAACCGCTGTGGCTGCAGAAGACCGATATCGTTATTCCGCCGAGCAGTCTTTCTCGCAAAATGCTCCAACAATGCTTCATGATGCTGAAAAAGGGCAAAAACCAAAACCCAAAAAAGAGGGCACGGCTGAATTCTGGCTGGATAAGGGAATGCTGTATGCGACATACGGCAACGATAAAGAAGCGATAAAATATTTTAAAAAATCACTTGCAATCGAACCGGACAATACCCGGGCCCTCTTTAATCTGGGCCTCTCTTACAGCTCCCAGGGACATTACAATTTGGCCATTCATAACTTGACGCAGGCGGTCTCCCTGGCTCCGGACAATGGGGATTACCTCTATGGATTGGGATGGGTTTATCTCTTAAAAGGCGAATCCGGCAAAGCCATGACCTATATCCGGTCCGCCGCCGATCTCGGCAACCCGGATGCCCAGAAATATCTGCTGACAAACCAGCCAAAGGCTGAGTAAGCAAAATTTAGAAAAACGAAGCGTCGTTAACATGCGAAACCCGCCTGACGGTTGCCGCTTCGCAGTTTGATTGATGGTACCCAACAACAGCACCCGCACCGCCGGGTGCTGCTTTTTTGTTGTAATATGGCTTGCCTTAAGTTCCCCGCAACCAACGCCTCACCAGTAATTACAAACGCAGTGGTTAATTAAAATCCCAAAGCCCTTAATGGAACGGTCCCCCGGCATACGGGGTTCTATCTTGTAATACATTGGATAAACACTCAATACTATTTAGCCGGAACCCATAGCACCATAATTAATGTTGATTTTCCTCATGGTGTATAGTATTTATCGGGAAATGTGCTTTTTCCCATTTTGGAATAATTTAAACGTTATGAAGCATTTTTTTGTCACCTGCAGCGACCGGGGTAAAGTCCGACAGCAAAATGAAGATTATGCGGGACATGCCGATAATGCAGCTATTGGCGCAGAATTATTCTGCGTGGCAGACGGCATGGGGGGGCATGGGGCCGGAGATCTGGCCAGCCGGACGGCGGTGGATTCTCTGCTGCATGAATTCAGAACGCTGACAAACTACAGCCAGGAGTTTCCCAATACAACCATAAACACTCTTTTCGCAAAGGCCCAACAGGCCCTGTACACGGTGAAACAAACGTGCAACATCAATTCCATTATCGGAACAACCCTGTCGGCAGTGGTCGTCCTTGGAGATGCAGTGATTTGTGCGAATATCGGTGATACGCGCATATACGTTTTTGATGGACAAAACCTGGTTCAAAAAAGCCAGGACCATACCATCGTAAACGAACTGCTCGCAAAGAATCATATTACCCCGGACCAGGCCAGGGTCCACCCGCAAAAAAACATTTTAACCCGCGCCATCACCGGCGAAGAAGCAGAGATTCATGCTTATACTCAGGTGGATCCCCTGAACAATAATCACATTTATCTGATATGCAGCGATGGTCTCTACAATATGGTTGATGAAGAATTTATCGCCACTGTGCTGCGGCAGTCCTCCATTTTTCAGGCGCGGGATCATTTATTGCAGCAGGCATACGCCAACGGGGCCACCGACAATATCACGTTCCAGATCATCAAACCCTTTGACGATGAAATGACGGTCTCATGATTTTTTCAACCAGATCCGTTTTCAAAACATTGAGACTCCCATCGTTTAATAAAAAATCAAATCAGGGGGCCATAACGGTCGAATACGCCCTGACCATGGTGGTGGCGGCAATTTTCATGCTCGGGGTGGAGTGGATGTTCCGCCGCATGGCAACTGACGTCATTGCCCGATTCAAGGATATTGTTTCAATGTTTCCAAACATTTAGATGGTTTTCAACCGGCGGCGGAAAGCAGGGATGGCCGCCGGCAATTGCCGCGCCGATGCAGATAACGGAGCAGAGTGGATCCCATGGTATAAGGATATAAAGGTATCAACGCGTTTCACTTATTTAGAAAGGAGAAAAACATGTTACAGAATCTGAACCACTGGATGTTAAAAATGTACGTTGAAAAGAGTCAGGATTTGAAAGATGTCTTCAACCGCTTAAAGGGCAATGAACGCGGGGCCGTTGCGGTGGAGTATGGTCTGATCATTGCGGTGGTTGTTGCCATGGTGATTGCCGCTGCCCTGTTGATGAAAGATCCGCTTATAAAGTTCTTTGACGCGGCCGTTAATCAAATTTCAGCTTTCATGTCATCAAATGCGCAATAAATTTTTATTATTCTTTATTGTATAAACAAAAAAATTATGGGTTTTCGTGACGGGCGGTTGCTTTTTTGCCCGCCCGTCACGGCCGTCATTCCCGGTATGCTGGTTTTATTTTCCGGCAAAACAATGGCCCGTAATTCTGGAATGAATGAAAGACGATGCGCTGTCCCATTAAAAAGATTTGGTCTCAAAAACCGTGCCTGAGAGAGCAGAAGGGAGCGGCAGCCGTGGAATTCGCGTTTGCGATGATCGCCCTGTTTTGTTTTTTTGCCATCTACATGAAGTTTGTACAAATATTTATCGCGCATGAACAAACCACTTTCGCTGGTTTTACGGCATCCCGAACACATGCGGTCAAAGGGGAAGGACCTGCTATCAGTGCAGCCGCGGCCATTGATGGTGCGGCGGCCATCGAATTCAAATCCGGGGAACTGATCATGACAAGGGACGTCCCGGTACCGACAGGGATTGACCGGGTTTTCTCCCAGGGGCGGGGACGGTTTACCGTCACGCACCATTCCCCCACGTTCAGGGAACCCAATTTGAAGGATGACAATCCGGCTCCTTTTTGAAGAGACAGGCAAACCTATGACTTCATTGACGCCATTTAAAGCATCACCGGAAAAAGGATCGATCACGGTTTTAATCGCCTTTCTCCTGCCGGTGATGATTTTAATGCTCGCCCTGGTCGTCAACATCGGTCAGCTTGTTTTTACTAAAATCAAACTGCAAAACACCGTCGACGCCTGTGCACTTTCAGCGGCAGCCGTTCAGGCGGCCGGTCTGAACGAAATCGCCGACCTGAACCGTGAAATGGTTTTTGAAAATAAAAAGGCCGGTTATTTTTTATCCAGCGGCATCTGGTATGATTATCAGCAGGCCGCTAACGCCAAACGTTTTTTCAACAACAGCAGCAACGGCATTCTTGACTGGATCAGAAAATATCAGGAACAGGCCAACCAGAGTTATGCAGCGGATGCCGAGAGAGTGGCACAGCAGGTGAAGCGATTAAATCTTCCCCAAAGCTTCCTGATCGCAAAACATGACACCCGCCGCCTGATGTATCTGAAAGAGCATTACAACTATCCGTCATTCATATATTATTCGGACAGCTTTTCAAAGGGGAGTCCTGTGTCGACGCTGAACTGGTTTAACCCGGATGATCCCAGGTTTGCAGGGGCTCACGACGGGCGGCTCAGCCTTCCGGCACAAAGAATGACCCCATTATACGACAATTTCCGGATTTTGGAAAAAACGGAAAAGAAAACACCGACGTATGTCGACTATAATCTTATACTGCCGGCCCACCCGTTTATTTTGGGCGATGCTATTTTCAGAGGCGTCCCCACATTGCGGGCAATGGCGGCCGCCCGGCCGGCCGGCGGTAATATATACAATCTACGGCCTTCTTATGGGGCTATTTTAGTCAAATAATCGAATGGATTTAATCAAAATCAACAGAATACACAGACAATCAATGCGGCTCCGAGTTAAACGTCTGTTTAAATTATCAACAGAAAAAGAACGCGGACAGGCAGTGGTGGAATTGTCCCTGATGATGACTTTTCTGGCAATGATTCTTCTGGCGCTGGTCATTTTCTATGAACTGGAGGCCAGAAATATTTCAGCCATTGAAACCCTGCGTCATGAAATGCG
>JAHECJ010000302.1 GCA_024641805.1 Desulfococcus sp. | reverse complement strand
TAGCAGTCCAGGTCAGAAATTCAAGGGAGATTGACACCGTCGCGCGCAAAATCCAGTCCCTCTTCCCTTCGGTGAGAATCATCTCCAAAAAGCAGATCCGCAACACTTACGAGGCTCTCTTTGGCTGGCGAAGCGGTTTGATGGCCGCCCTTCTTTTCAGTTCCATTGCCGCGTTTGCGATTTTAACATGGGACAAAGCGCTGGGCGCCAGTGACAATGAAAGAAAAGAAATCGGGATATTAAAAGCCGTGGGCTGGAATACGTCCGAAGTTCTTGAGTTGAAATTTTATGAAGGGTTTGCCTTATCCGTGGTCTCTTTTCTGACCGGGCTTATTCTTGCATATATACACGTGTTTTACCTGGGAGGTTTTTTATTTACTCCTGTTTTAAGAGGATGGTCGGTCCTGTTTCCGAAACTGCGGCCCATCCCCTATGTTGATATCTATAATATTATGACGATAATGTTTCTCGCCGTATTTCCCTATATCGCTTCGACGATCATACCGTTCTGGAAAACAGCCGTTACAGATCCCGATATGGTGATGAAATAAGTTCTTGAATAGAGGCAAATAAGATGATTCCTCAAAACAAGCGCAATGGATATCCTGTCATTATCAGTTCAAGATGCGTGTTTTCAATTTTGATTGTTATCGCTCCCCTCATTCTGTTTCCGGGATGTTCCAAAAAAGCGCCTGAATATGAATTTGTGGTTCCTGACGGAGACAGGGTTGCCATTCGTATTTCCGGGGTTGAAGACAGCGGCGTTCATTTTTACACCTATCGGCATAATGAAAAAAATATCAATTTCTTTGTCCGGACAGACGGCGCCGGGAAATTGCATACCCATTATGACGCCTGTTACAGCTGCTTTAAATATAAACTGGGATTTCACGTAGAAGGCGATCACATCCGGTGCATTGCGTGTAATCTTAAATACAGGCTTTCAGATGAATTCTGGGATTATATCGGGGCCTGTGCCCCCATCCCCCTGAGCAGTAATGTCGAAAACGGATTCATTGAGATTAAACTCGGTGATGTTCAAAAAGGGGAAAAACTTTTTTAATACAGCGGTGATAACGATTAGGCGCATGGACACAAACAGAAAAATCGGTTCAGCGCTGCTAAATTAAAACAGGAGACGGTTAAAATGAAAAAACTATCTTTGGGAATCACGGTATTTTCAATTTTATTTTTGGCATTAACCTTTTCAATCGCCGGCTTAACAGAATACAAGGATGTAAAAGAATTCCCTGCCTGCGTCTATTGCGGAATGAATCGGGGGATGTTTGATTATTCAAGGATGCTTGTTGACTATGAAGATGGGATGATCACCGGCACCTGTTCCCTTCATTGCACGGTTATCGATATGGCATTAAAAATCAATTCGCCGTTGAAGCAGATCATGGTCGGAGATTACAACACGCACAACCTTATCAATGCTGAATCCGCTAATTGGGTTATCGGCGGAGCCAAATCCGGGGTGATGAGCAAAAGAGCGAAATGGGCCTTTGAAAACATTTCGGATGCCGAGGCTTTTATAAAGGAGAACGGCGGAACGAAAACCACATTCGACGAAGCCGTCAGAGCCTCTTTTGAGGACATGTATGAAGATCTAAAAATGATCCGGGAAAAACGTCAAATGAAAAACAAATAATGTTCCTGGATGGTTTATCTTATGAAAAAATTTCCGTTCGTAATACTGGTTTCATTCGTGGTTATTTTGCATGGCGCAACATTCAATGCTTCCGGCAGTGATTTGACGCCGGTGAAACCTTCCCGAAACGACAAATGCATTGTCTGCGGCATGTTTGTCGCCAAATATCCCGACTGGACCAGTGAAATCATTTTAAAAGACGGCCGGGTACTTTTTTTCGACGGCTGCAAGGATTTGTTTAAATATTACTTTCAGATGAAAAAATATACTCCGGGAAGCGATAAGTCCGATATTTCGACTATCTTTGTGACGGAATATTATGATGTGACGTTTATCAACGCGCTTAACGCATTCTTTGTTATCGGCAGCAATGTCTACGGGCCAATGGGACGGGAATTGATACCTTTTCAAACTGAAACAGATTCAACGGAATTTTTAAAAGATCATGACGGTAAACAAATCATCCGGTTCAATGAAATCAAGCCCGGAATAATTAACCGGCTCGATTAAAACCTGCAAACCCTCACCCCGAATTAAGGGTATGGAGATGATTGAAATAGTTAATGTCGTAAAACGCTTCAGCACAAATAACGGCCATGCGGATGCCTCAGACGGTTGTCATCATCGCAGAAACGCCGTGGACGGTATCAACCTGACCATCGAAAACAACACGACAACATTAATTAAAGGTCCCAACGGCGCTGGGAAAACAACGCTCCTGAGTATCATCGGCGGCATGGCAAGACCCACATCCGGCCGTGTATTCATCGATAAAAAAGATATATCCTGTTTTCCCGAAAGCTTTCTGTCGGAAGTCAGAAAAAAGTATTTTGGTTTTATCTTTCAGAACTATCATTTAATCATGGGAATTTCTGTTCTTGAAAACATCATGATACCCGCTTACACGTCCGGTAAAACGCCAAAGAAGATCAAACAGAAAGCAATGGCGCTTCTTGAAAAATTAAAAATTCCATCCCTGGCAAACCGGAAGGTCGAATACCTTTCCGGCGGCGAGCAGCAGCGGGTGGCCATTGCCCGTTCGCTGATCAATGACCCGGCAATTATTCTGGCGGATGAACCCACCGCCCATCTTCATCAGGACCTGACTATGGAGTTTCTTAAAATTGTTTTCGAACTGGTTCAGGGCGGTAAAAGTGTAATTATCTGCAGCCACAATAAGCTGTTATGCAATTCCGGAATCGTCGACAGGGCCATTGAGTTAACCGATGGGAAAGTGGTCAATGATGTGCACATGCTCGCGAATTAAAACGCGCGGTGGCAAGTTGGCAGGGCTAACTTTACATACTCCTCAAATAACCGGAGGTGAGCGTTGATTATGGATATGTCCATTATCGGGTTGCTGTCCAGCGCGATGACCGGCATCGTTTTTTTAATCTACGCATCCGGTGCCGGTCTGCAAATCATCAGAAACTGGGATATTGCAAATGGAGATGAAGGCCAGCTGATCCTTGAGCGAAAAACATCCCTGATCTCCATCGTTCTCTATTATGTCATGTTCTGCGAGTTTTTTTCCCTCTTCCTGTTCGTTTTTATCGCCGAAGAAATCCATACCTTATTTGTCGGTGCAATGTGCGCGGCCGGCACACTGAATATCAATATGTTCGGATACCCGGTTCTGGCAGTTAAGCTGATGAATTTTCTTTTATGCGGCATCTGGATAATTATCAATTATGTGGACAACAAAGGCTATGATTACCCGCTCATCCGTTTAAAATATAAATTTCTGATAGTCATCACTCTTCTGGTTATACTTGAAACCGCACTCCTGTTCGGTTATTTTACCCGGCTTGCGCCCGAGGTCATCACATCCTGCTGCGGTACCATATTCAGTGAGGGATCCGGCAACATAGCCGATTTAATTATTACCCTGCCGCCATGGGAAACAAAAATTCTTTTTTACCTTGTTCTGTTTATGACATTCGCCACAGGTCTTTACTTCCACTTTCAAAAGAGAATGGCCGTCATTTTTTCATGCTTCAGTGTCTTAATGCTGCCATTGGGACTGGCTGCTGTATTGTCATTTATTTCTGTTTATTTTTATCAGCAGCCGACACATCACTGCCCCTTCTGCCTGCTTAAAAAAGAATATTTCCATGTAGGGTATATTCTATATCCGGCGCTCTTTATCGCGTCCGTTTTTTGTGCAGGAACAGGAATCATCAATTGCTTCAGGAATAAACTCTCCATCCGGGAAATCGTTCCGAACATTCAGAAACGATTATGCGGAATTTCAATAATCGGATATGCCGTTTTTGCAGCAATAGCGACTTATCCGATACTATTTTCCGATTTTAAACTTCCATGACCTGCTAATATTCAAGTCGCCGTTACTGATGTCATCCTAAACTGCCGGAAACCCGCAAACCGGCTTTTACCGAACGGTTTTGCGATGCATGCGTATACTTTGAAATTTTTTCCACAGTCCCATGCTTACCGCGAGAATCCCGATGCCCGCGCACCCGAAACAGGATGCACAGTTCCCATGACTGCATTGGGAAGCCGGCAGGATTCCTGCGAACCCGCTTGAAAAAACGATCAGAATGCGGAGCCTCCGGCTAATTGAATGTTTCATAAGCGTCCACTCTGTTTTCCATTTTTATTGCCTGTGGGGGTTTTGAATAGGTAATGGCGCCTTTGGGACAGGCGG
>JAHECJ010000301.1 GCA_024641805.1 Desulfococcus sp. | reverse complement strand
CCGGCCGCCGGCAATTTTAAACCAAATGCTCTCAAACAAGGAACTGGATATCAGTTCAGTCTCCGCCTCCGCCTTTGCCAGGCATTCGGATCAATGGATGCTTCTTCCGGACCTGTCAATTGCCTGTTATGGTAAAGTGCTGAGTGTCCTTCTGGTCAGCCGCCATTCTTTTGAAGAACTTCAGGACCGGTCAATTCTTCTTACTGAAGAATCCGCGACTGCAGTCGATCTGATAAAACTGATTTTTTCTCAAAAAGGCATCTCGCCGGTATTTCAAAAGGGAAAAGTCAAGTCGCCCGCTGACATAACCGATTCTGCAGATGCCGGACTCGTGATCGGTGATGCTGCGTTAAAACATCGATGGGAAAATGATTTTGAATACGTCTGGGACCTTTGCGAAATCTGGAATCAGATGACCGGGTTGCCGTTTGTTTTTGCGGTCTGGGCAGTCAGAAAATCCTGTGCACAACAATATCCGGACAGGGTTTTGACGGCTCTGGAACGGTTGAAGACATCCAAGGAGCTTGGGCTTCGGAATCTGCCGGAGATTGTCCGGCTGTCTGCTGAGAAGATCGGCATTGATCCGGATCTTTGCAAAACTTACTACAACAGCATGTATTACAGCATGAGCATGCCGGAGGTTCAGTGTTTAAAGGATTTTTTTAATCGCCTGTATTCAAGCCGAATCATTGATAAAAAACCGGAACTGAATTTTTTAATCCGATCGACAGATACCAAGCCATGAATGTGTCATAACTTTCTGTTTATCCCTCGATTCGGTATTGTTGCAATAAGCAATTCCAGCGGCTTTGACGGAAGGTGTCAGGAAACCAGTCCTGAACGCCGACACCTGAATACTTTTTTTACAAAATTCTTGATTTCGTTTCACGGCGATTTTCCTGCGAAAGTCACTCGATGCTTATTTTTCATACGCAAACAGGCTTTTTTCGCTTTCAGGCAAAAGTCCTCGCCGCCTTGCTTTGGAAAAAAGGGTTTCAATGGCCCTTGCCCCCTGGCTGCCGATATCCAGTGAAAATTCATTGACATAAAGGCTGATGTGCTGGCAAACAACATCGTCGGACAGTTCCTGGGCATGGGCTTTGACATAGCAATTAGTTTCAGAAGTATGGAGATGCGCATATTCGATACTTTCACGGATACCGGACTCAACCCGGCAGATAATTTCCTGCGAAATATCCCGGCGTATTGCAATACCGCCCAAAGGAATAGGCAGAGAAGTTTCGGACTCCCACCATTCTCCCAAATCAGCCAGGCACATCAGATCATAATTTTGATAGGTAAACCGCCCTTCATGGATGATGACGCCGAAGTCATATTCACCGGATTGAACCGCGGGCATAATCTTGTCAAAGGTCATCGGAATTATGTTCGGCGTTCGGCCCGTAAATAGCCCCAGAAGCAGATTGGCCGTTGTCCATAATCCGGGAACCGCTATCCTGGCGGATTTGATACTGTTTAAATCCATTCCTTTGCGCGCGACAATCAACGGGCCGCATCCCTGACCCAACGCGGCACCGCTCCGAAGCAGTCCATAGGTGCCTGTGAGATGTCCGATTGCGGCAAAAGAAAGTTTTGATATATCCACAATCCCTTTTTGGGCCTGCTGGTTGAGATGTTCCACATCATTGAGCATGATGTCAAAGGAAAGCCCTTCCAGATCGATTTTTCCATGGGCCAACGCATAGAATATATACGTATCATTGGGGCAGGTAGAGAAGGCGAGTGATAATTTTTTTTTCTTCATATGTGATTCTGACTATTGAGCAATAATATTTTTTATTAATCTTATTGTTTAAGTATTAAGAGTAACTTCCTGTATAAATTTTAAAACAGCTTTATTCGAATTTTCAAAGGCAAGATCCAGATCCCAGGAAGCCGTATTCCGTTCACCGACAAAGTTGCTGGCGGAGCGTATTTCGATAAACGGAATGCTATAAAGGACTGCAATATGGGCTGCGGCCGCTCCTTCCATCTGTTCCATGCATGGCTTAAAATGATTAAACAGGGTGTCGGCACGCAGATTGGTCGTTGTAATGGTTGAAACCGTGATAAACGGGCCTTTTTTAATTTGAAATGTTTTTTCTGACAGCAATACCTGATACGCATGATTTACAAGATCATCGTTCAGAAAATAGCGGTTTTTAAATTCTTTGGATGGGGTATTAATCAAGGCAAACGGAAGTTCTCCGGCAATATGTGAACCGTCGGGAGACTCCAGTCCGGTATGAATGTCTGTTTCTTCTGTGGCTATGGCAACATCACCGATTTTAAGCCCTGATTGCCTGAATGCTCCGGCACACCCTGTCTGAATGATCATTATCGGTTTTTCGTTTTCAATAACTGCGGTTAATGATTGAGCGGTATTAACCATGCCCGGTCCGGCGGTCAATATTTTGACAGGAACAGCATCAAAGTTCCCTGAAATAATATTGCGATGGCCAATCTTCGATGGGGAATGGTTTGCAAGCATTTGCGTCAATCGGGATAATTCTTCTGGAACTGCCGCCAGCACCAGAATGAACGGCTTTTGAATGGGTTCGGATAAGTTTTGTTTCAGGATATCTGGTTTTGCAATTCCCGTACAAATCATTTCCGAAATTTCATCGATCCAGGCCTGTGTGGTATCAGTCGAGGCTTCAAAAATGCCGAGGCCGGAATCAAGATGCCGGATGGTATGGGCCTGAAGAAAACGGTCCATGACAGCATCGAGCACAAACGCCGCCTTGTCCATATCGATATTTGTATTGAGTTCATTTTTCGAAAAGGCATTTTCGAGCAGGGATTTGAGGTATTCAACGCTGTGTTTCCGCAGGGAAATTAAAATTTCATCCCGGAAAGGCGCTTTCGGGTCAAAAAGGACTTTCATGTACAGCCGGTAGAGCAGGGGGTGGTTGGTGATAAAATGAATGCCTGCGGTAAGGGTTTTGTTCAAACGCATTGCAATATCTTGATCAGCGGATTGATCCCGGATGGTTCTAAGGTAGTCTTTGACCATGTCCACCGAACGATTGAAAACAAACAAAAAAAGTCCTTTTTTATCCCCAAAATATTGGAATATGGATCCTTTGGCAATATTCATCCGGTCGACCATGGTATTGATGCTGGCTCCGTCAAATCCTTTATTGCCAAACTCTTCAACAGCAATCCGGATAATCCGTTCCTGTTTTTCCCTGGATAAATTTTGAAACGTTGTTTTGGGCTTCATTTATTTTTGCCGTTATATGGATTTTTAATGAGTTGATATCATGTATCATCAATCCATATCATGATTTTTTAATCAATTCCATAAAAAATATCCTTGAAAAATACGGGATACATTGATATTTTAATAAATTACATACTGCCGACCATGATGTATCGGCAATGTCCGTAAATTTATCACTTCAACTCTCCGAGGAAAGGGATTTATTTTGACAAAAAAAGCATTAATCACCGGAGTTACAGGGCAGGACGGGGCATATCTCGCTGAACTGCTGTTGCAAAAAGGGTATTCGGAAGTTCACGGCATCAAACGCCGGTCCTCCCTTTTTAACACACATCGTGTGGATCATCTGTATCAGGATCCCCATGAAAAAAATCTTCGTTTTGTCCTTCATTACGGCGATTTGACCGATGCGACAAACCTGGTCCGGATCGTTCAGGAAGTACAGCCGGATGAAATTTACAACCTCGCCGCCCAAAGTCATGTGCAGGTTTCCTTTGAAACTCCGGAATATACGGCAAATGCGGATGCCCTTGGTACGTTGAGGCTGCTTGAGGCCATACGGATTTTGGGGATGAATGACAAAGTCCGTTTCTATCAGGCATCGACTTCCGAGTTATATGGTAAAGTCCAGGAGGTTCCGCAATCAGAAAAAACCCCCTTTTATCCGCGGTCACCCTATGCCTGTGCAAAGCTCTATTCTTACTGGTGTACCGTCAATTATCGTGAAGCCTATGGCCTCTATGCATGCAATGGAATTTTATTCAATCATGAGTCGCCGATTCGAGGAGAAACATTTGTTACCCGAAAAATAACCCGAGCGGTGTCAAGAATCGCTCTGGGGCTTGAGAATCAAATTTATCTCGGGAATTTAAATGCGCTGCGGGACTGGGGTCATGCAAAAGATTTTGTCAAAGCCCAGTGGCTGATTCTTCAGCAGGATCAGCCGGAAGATTATGTTATAGCCACCGGCGTTCAGCATTCGGTTCGTGAATTTTGCGATCTGGCGTTTGCCTGTATCGGCGTTAAACTCAAATGGCAGGGAAAAGGAATCGACGAAAAAGGTCTGATAGAAGATGTTTCTGTCCCGGATTCTTTGGCGGATAT
>JAHECJ010000300.1 GCA_024641805.1 Desulfococcus sp. | reverse complement strand
CTCTCGTCCGGCGGTAAAAGCGAAGCTCTGCTGATGGGCATGATTCTGCTGCCTTGTTTTATCGTTATTTTCTGGTTTTCCAATTCCATGAATCTGCTGCTGATGGGCAAGGAAATGGCGCTTTCCATGGGCGTCAATGTCAAATTGATTACCGTGTCCCTGCTGGTGATCAGTTCTTTTATGGTCAGCGCAACCGTCTGTTACTGCGGCCTGGTGGCCTTTGTCGGCCTGGTAATCCCCCATCTTCTAAGGCTGCTGTTCGGGGCGGACCATCGGGTACTGGTCCCGGCATGTATATTCGGGGGCGGGGCGTATCTGGTCTTATGCGATTTGCTGGCGCGGACCCTTCCCCACCAGGGCGAAATGCCGGCCGGCGTTATCACCGCTTTAATCGGGGCACCGGTGTTTATTTTCCTGTTAAAAAGGTCGGAATAATGGAACCCGCATGTGTTCGCGCAAAAAACCTGTCTTATGCATATGATGGCTCAACGGTATTAAAGAATCTGTCCTTTACCGTGAACACCGGGGAATTTTTTATTGTGATCGGTCCCAACGGTTCCGGCAAAACGACCCTGATGAAGATTATTGCCGGCTTTATCAAATCCCGGGGCGGGGAACTGGAGATCAAGGGCCGGCCGATAAAAACGATTAAACGAAAAATGCTGGCCCGGCAAATTGCGTTTGTGCCCCAGCAGGTTCCCACAGATTTTCCCTTTGCCGTCGAGGATGTGGTGCTTTTTGGCCGGTCCCCGCACCTGGGAACATTCGGACTCGAGTCCCGTAAAGATATCCTCCTTGCCCAACAGGCCATGAAATTTACGGAAGTTTCCCATCTGGCCCGGCGGCGGCTGAACCAGCTCTCCGGCGGCGAGAGTCAGCGGGTTTTCATTGCCCGGGCCATCTGTCAGGATCCGGATATTATCGTGCTGGATGAACCCACCGCTTCCCTGGATATTGCCCACCAGCTGCGGATTATGGATATGATGGAAAAAATGAAAAAGGAAAAGAATATCACGGTGATTATGGTTTCCCATGACGTGAATCTTGCTGCCATGTACGCCGATAAATTGATGCTGATCAACGCCGGGCAGCAGGTCCGGGTCGGACCGCCGGGGGAGGTGCTGACCTACAAAACCCTGGAATCGGTTTACGGATGCCCGCTGCTGGTGGATGAGAATCCGCTGGACAAGCTGCCGCGGGTAACACCGGTCCCGGGGCGATACATAAAGAACAGCCCGGCATTTGAAAAAGATTAATTATTTCCCGATCAGCTTTGCCAGGTTGGTTCTTGCAAAATCAATGGACGGATCAATGTTCAGCGCGATCTGGTAATAGGCTATCGCATTGTCCGCATCTCCCATATCCCGGTAGTTGGATGCAATATTGGCATAATCGATGGCGGAAGAAGGGTTTAAGGCAATGACCCGCTTGAAGCATTGGATCGCCTTTTCATGCTCTTTCAGCATAAAATAGCAGAACCCCATCAGGTTATAAATGTCGGTCCGCTCTTGGTCATACGTCTCTCCTTTTTTAAGAACGTCGAGCGCACCGGCGTAATCTCCCATATCCTTTAAACAAACGCCCATATAAGAATAAATGCTGGGGATATCCTGTTCATCGGGATTGAGGGAAAGTGCCCGGCTGAAAAAGCGGTACGCGGCTTCCGGATTTTCCAATGCCAGATGGCAGGTGCCGAGATAGAACTGGATGTAATATGTATTGGGCAGGCTCTTGTCGATTTCGGCAAGCTGCCGGATGGCTTTTTCCGGGGGATTCTTTTCGACAACCAGCTTGCATGAAAACATTCCGACGCTGGTTCCGGCTGCCCGTTCCCTGAAGTGAGCACCGGGGATAACGGAATAGAATGCCGGCAGGTCGAGTTGGGGATGCGTGGTGGACACTGTGATGACCTCGAATCCTCTTTTGGACAATTCCGACAGGCAGTTTTCCACTTCGACTTTGATGTTTGGGTTGGAAATATCCGGCAGGTCGTTGATGTTCAGATGTTTTTCCGGATGCGTTATATAACGGGCCTGGTCAATGGCAGTGTATTTTGGCAGGCCGCTGGCCACGAAATTGGAGCCCGTGTTGAAATCACCGGCCAACTGGGCGGTTTCAGTCAGCGCCCGGCTGAAGGCTTTTTCAGGATCCGGGGTGGTGCCGGCCGTCCAGACGATTTCGCTTTTTTCCGGAAACGTCGACGGGTCAAATGCCATCACACCGACGGTGGGGATGCCCATGTCCAGGGTAAAATCAGATACATAAAGATTGATGCCGTTTTTTTTGTATTTTTCAAGCATGCGGACAACGGCCCGGTCTATGGCGGACTCCGGATGAATGCCCGGAATCATCTTTTTTTCACGGCAGACAATGGCGGAAACGTGCCGTTCCACAATTTCACAGATCCCCTGGCACAGGGCTTCTTCCACGCAGTTGCCGGCGGACGTGCCGTTAAATTCATTGATGGCAAAAAACCAGTCAAAGGGCATCAGCATTTTCTTTTGGGTGGTCAGGTTGTATCCCCAGGTCCACTTCATGGGAATACCGGAAAAAAATTTCCGGGTTTTCGCGAGATCGTCTGACGTGTCATGAACCGATTTCGCGATCATATCAAACGGTATGGCCCGGTCTTTGAGATTATCATAGGTATCGATGACAAAGTTCTGAGGAGTGTTGGCAAAATTATAAAAACTGTATCGTTCCACCAGTTCCATGACCGCGCTGGTCTCTGCCTGGACGGGGGTTGCGCCTTTTCCCATCTGTTTTGCCGTGCCGGTCAGGCGGGCGGCATCTTCACCGCAGACACTGAAGTAGACCGGGATGTCCAGTCTCCCGTTGTCAATGCGTACGGTTTCTTCCAGAATACGGAGATCGAGCCGACTGAATTTTTCCTTGACGTTTTTCAGAGTTTCATCCGGCGCAATAATTTTGTCCTGATCCTCGGTAAAGGTTTTATAGGCATCCTTTAATTTTATTTCGTAATTCATTCTTTTCTCGCAATAATTAAAATTAGGGTAAAAAACAGACAGAGGTACTGATAACCCGTTTGACATGAAATGACAAGTATGAATTTTTACCAATGAATCAGATAGTTAAGTGATTGACGGCTTGAGGTGGAATCGGAGCGGATTTTTTAATTTTCTGTATAAGATTGAATCATTTTGATGTTTTGTTATGATTCTCTGTCAAGGCAGTATATGAAAAATTCTTCTCCGGTGTCTGTTGTCAGGAAAGGCGAAAACTGCGTAACCCGAAACCTTAATACTGAAACCTAAAATCCTGTATTGTTCGATAAACTTTTGTTCTTCATTCTGTTTCAAAAAGTATGACTATTTATGAAGATTCTGCGCTAACAGCATTTCCATAAACGCATCCACCCGTGTCTGGAACTGGGCCACCGAAAAATTGCGTTCATCCATATGGTCTGCGTCGATAAAAACCGATGGAATGCCTAGCTGGTTTTCCAGTTCCCGTTTGATTTCCATTTGTCCCAGTGTAATGGGAACACAGGATTTGTTCCGGTGAAATATAACGCCGTCAATGGCATAGTCCCGGCAGGCATTGAGTACCATTTCCTTCCGTTTATTGATGGAAACGCACGATACAAGGGGATAGGACATAAGGCTTTTCATGGCAAGGGCCCGGATGGGATCATTGGCATCCATCCGCAAAGACCAGGCTGCGGAATACGTTTCCGCGACCACGACCCCGCCGGATTTTTCAAAATAATTAAACAGGCCCATATTATACCATAGCGGGATATTGTCCCAGAACAGGCGCAGTTTTTCATTTTCAATCACACCGATACCACTGTCCGCCTTTTCCCGTATCTCATCGCGGACTTTAGTTAAAAAATCTACCGCTGTCCGGGTGCCCTGGAGGGTCACCATCACGAACATGATCCCCATTTCAGCAGCGGAAAAAGGAACCGGTTTATATCGCCGGAAGGCCATGATCTCATCCCAGAGTTCACAGGCCCGGTCTGAAAGCGTAACGGTTTGTTTTAGTTTCTCTTCATCCAGTCGGTGCCCGGTGACATCCTTCAGAAAAGCAATCAGTCGGTTCATTTCAGATACCGCGTATGCCACATGATGTTCCCTGATTTCCTCCACCGGCACCTGGGGAAGATCCGCACGGAACACTTTTGCGGACGGAAACCGTTTTTCAATGGCATGGAAGATTTTCATCACCGGGACACATCCGCCGCCGGGGGAGAGGAGGATGTCCGGCTCGGGCAGGCCGCCGAACGGGGAATCCTTATCATTCATCATCCCGTTGACATACCCGATGATGTTCCGCAGGTATCCGCACAAATCCCTGGAATACCCCATCTGTTCGGAGAC
>JAHECJ010000299.1 GCA_024641805.1 Desulfococcus sp. | reverse complement strand
TTTTTTTAACCTCTTCAATCTCCCGAGGTGCCGCGTTGCGCTGCTTGAGTTCTTTTAAACGGGATTGGGATTCAAAATAATTGAACAATTTATCCATATTTTCGGAATATTTAATCCATCCATCCGCCAGGGTGTCATAGGCCGAGATAAAATTTTTCAGCGATCCCTGAGAGGTATCCATCACCGGTTTTTCAAGGTTTTCGGGATGCCTGTCCAGGCGATTTAAAAATGCGGTGATCAGATTGATCAGTGTGTTGTAATTAACCGGATCTTCCAGGCGGTGCCCCATTAATACATAATTTTCAATCATAAAAAAACCGTCCGACTGGGTGGACATCTGCAGAATCGGATTTGAAAAGAGTTCTTCCGGAAGCCGGGCATTTTCGCCGAAATTGGACGTTCGGAGTTTGTTGACGTCGCTTTGAACCTCGATAAAATACTCGAAGAGTTCCGCGCCGACATTTCTGATAATCTGATTTTTTCTCTGGATAATGGAGGCGACTTCTTCCCGGAGCTTTAACGTCGTTTCCATCTGATGTGAAAATTCCTGTTTACGGATCACATTTTTACAGTGCTGAATGGCCTCCTCATACTGATTCTGAATTTCTTCGGTCAGCATTTTGACTAAAGCGGTCTGGGCCAGAAAGTCGATCTGTATTTCACTCAGGGACTTTGCCGTATTGACGCCGTCGGTCAGAATCTCAGCGCAGAGTCTCTGGAATTCTGAGGTTTCTCTAAACCAGTTGATCTCGGGGTTGATGATAAATGGTTCGGAGGCTTCCGCGTATTTGATGATCAGTTCAAAGATAAACCGTTCGGTCACTTTACGGAATTCGGAACTGATGTGCACGTCGTAGCGGACGTTGTCGACACCGAGTTTGAGACGGGTAAACGGGAGCTCAATGGAATAGGCTTTCAGCTGGAATTTATTTAGATCAATATGGGTTCGCATGCAATCAGATCACATCATAATGGGTGGTCAAGAATTATGTTTTTGTCAAAATACGGATGGATGACAGGTTTATTCATTTAAGGGAACCCTCTTGGCGCCTCTCATATGATTAATAAGAGTGGTCTTTTGATGGGAATGTTCTGCTCTGAACATCCGCGACATATGATTTAATCCCTTCGGCAGCCTGTTCTCTTATGGAAGCATACTGCTTCACAAATTTGGGAAGCCGTCGGTCAGTCATTCCGAGCAGGTCATGAATGACCAGGATCTGGCCGTCGCAATCCGGTCCCGCGCCAATGCCGATCGTCGGAATGGATATTGTTCGAGTGATTTCAGCGGCAATGTCCGCCGGGATTCCTTCGAGCACAACGGAAAAAGCGCCGGCTTCTTCCACCATCCGGGCATCAGACAATAGTTGCGCCTCATCCCGCTGAACCCGGTACCCCCCCATCTGGTGAACCGACTGGGGGAGAAGGCCGATATGCGCCTGGACCGGTATGCCGCATGCCGTTATGGCCTTAATGGTTTTGCTCACCGCGGCGCCGCCTTCCAGCTTTACGGCCGCAGCATTGGATTGTTTTAAAAACCGGCCGGCATTGGCGATGGCCTGCTCCAAGGAAGTTTGATATGACATAAACGGCATGTCCGCGATGACCATCGCATGGTTCACTGCTTTTTCGACGATCCGGGTATGATATACCATCTGGTCCATGGTGACGCCCAGGGTGTTTGCTTCTCCCTGAACGACCATGCCGAGGGAATCTCCCACCAGAATTATGTGAACGCCCGCTTCGTCGGCTATTTTGGCAAAAGGATAATCGTAAGCCGTGATTGCCGCGATTTTTTCACCTTTTTGTTTCATGCTGTACAATGTGTTGATAGTAATCCGGGACGTCATGGGACATCTCCTTTTTATCCGGCGTCTTGCGTCGCCGCCCCGGCGGAAACCGTTTGAACGGATCGGTAATTTTATATCTTAACCACCTGTTATCAAAGATTTTTTCCATTGTTGTGGCAACGCTGCGGCAAAGAACATAAATATTGACTAAGTGAAACTCATTACATATAAATCATAAATTATACTTAATTTCTTTACACATTCTATCTTGTTGAACTTGTTAGAGTATAGAAAAAATTAACGGTTATTGCAAACAGTAAAAACAACCGGGGAATGTAATTAATAGAATCGGGTGGGTGAGCAATTTAATATGATACAGTTAATCAGAGGTTTTAAAGATATTCTGCCGGATGAAACGCCGACCTGGAAGCACATTGAAGAAACGGCTGTTGCGCTTTTTCAGTCTTTCGGGTTTAAGGAAATTCGGCTTCCCATCGTTGAAAAAGCCGAACTGTTTCAGAGAAGCATTGGAGAAAATACCGATATTGTTGAAAAAGAAATGTATACGTTTGAGGGCAGCAAAGGCGAGCTGATTACGCTGCGGCCTGAAGCAACGGCATCGGTGGTTCGGTCCTACATTCAGCAAAAACTCTACGCAAAAGATCCGATTCAGAAACTGTATACCATCGGTCCCATGTTCCGGCGGGAAAGACCCCAGAAAGGACGATACCGTCAATTTTACCAGATCAACGCCGAGGTCTTTGGCATCGCATCGCCTTATATTGATGCGCAGCTGATTTCTATGCTCTGGACGTTTTTTGCGCGTCTTGGGATCAGCGGGTTATCCGTTCAGCTCAATTCCCTGGGGTGCCCGGCCTGCCGGCCGGCATTTAAGGAGGCGTTGTCTTCGCTTCTGGCCTCGAAAACCGGAAACCTTTGCGCTGACTGCGTCCGCCGGCAGGACAAGAATCCTTTACGGGTGCTGGACTGTAAAGTTCCGTCCTGCCAGGAAGTGATCGGGGATGCGCCGTCAATGGCTGATTATCTGTGTGATGACTGCGCCCGGCATTTTCGGACGGTTCAGTCCGCCCTCACAGCGCAGAACATTCCGTTTGAGCTCAATCCCCGGCTGGTCAGGGGTTTAGATTATTATACGCGGACCGCATTTGAAATCCAGACGGAAGCACTGGGGGCCCAGAATGCGATTGCCGGCGGCGGCCGGTATGATATGCTGACTGAAATGCTGGGCGGTCCGGCTCAGCCGGCCATCGGATTTGCCATCGGTCTGGATCGGCTGGTGGCCTTGTTGATGGAAGGTCTTCCTCAGCAAGAGTTGACCCCGGATATTTTTATTGCCGCCATGGGGGAGGAAACCCGCGAAAAAACGTTTGCGTGGTCCTGTGCCCTCGGACGGGAAGGGATTCGGACGGAGATTGATTTTTCCGATAAAGGCTTAAAAGCCCTGATGAAACGGGCGAACCGGGTGGGCGCCGCCTATGTGATGATCGTGGGCACCCAGGAAGTTGAAGAGGGGGCGGTGCTTTTGAGAAATATGGAAACCAAGGAACAGATCGCCATCCCCATTGACGGACTGGTCGATCAAGTTAAAAAATATCTGACAAATTAGGATTGCGTTGATTGAAAGGAGTGATTCAGTGACAGAACCATTAGGGGATATGCGACGAACTCACCACTGCAGTGAACTGGGTTCAGCAAATATCGGGAAAGAAGTGGTCTTGATGGGCTGGGTGCAGCGCCGCCGGGATCACGGCGGTGTTATTTTTATTGATTTACGGGACCGTAACGGCATCACCCAGGTGGTCTTCAATCCGGAATACAACCAGGCGGTTCACGAAAAAGCCCATGTGATTCGGAGCGAATTTGTTCTGGCCGTCAAGGGAAAAGTGGAAAAACGGCCGGAAGGAATGCGCAATCCGGAACTGGTGACCGGTGAAATCGAAATTATGGCCGATGAGCTTAAGATTTTAAACCGGGCCCAGACACCCCCGTTCATGATCGAAGATAATATTGATGTTTCCGAAAGTATCCGGCTGCAGAACCGTCATATTGATCTGCGCAGACCAAAGATTCAGAAGAACATCATTACCCGCCATAAGGCGAGCGCCGCGATTCGAAACTATATGAACAGCAATGGCTTTCTGGATATTGAAACCCCGTTTTTAACCAAAAGCACCCCGGAAGGCGCCCGGGACTACCTGGTCCCCAGCCGGATCAACCAGGGCATGTTTTACGCGCTTCCCCAGTCTCCCCAGCTGTTTAAGCAGCTTTTGATGATATCGGGTTTTGACCGCTATTATCAGATTGTCCGCTGTTTCCGGGATGAAGACCTCCGGGCGGACCGGCAGCCGGAGTTCACCCAGGTGGATATGGAGATGTCTTTTGTCGGGGAAGAGGATGTCATGGCGATTGCCGAAGGCCTGGTCTCGGCGGTGTTCAAGGAAGTGCTTGATATTAAACTGGATACGCCGTTTAATCGGATGACCTACAAGGAATCCCTGGACCGGTTCGGTCTGGATCGGCCGGATTTGCGCTT
>JAHECJ010000298.1:3474-4358 GCA_024641805.1 Desulfococcus sp. | reverse complement strand
GAAATCATGCAGTATGGACGCCTGGTACACTGGCTGCTTCACACCGCCCGGGAAGCATTAAACGACGCAGGATACCAGAATGCCAAAGGGATTAATGCCGGGATTGTCTTTGGCAACCTTTCCTACCCGTCACCTGCCATGTCTGAATTTGCCGAATCCATCTGGCTCGACGCCCAGGCCGGGAATTTTTTGGGCGGCAAAGCAAGACAGCTGGCAAAAGTTAAAAAACCTCACGCCATCAACAGGTTCATGTCAGGCCTCCCTGCGCACATCGTGGCGCAGGCCCTTGATGTAAAAGGCGGCGCATTCGCTATTGATGCGGCGTGCGCCTCATCGCTGTTCGCCATGAAGATTGCCTGTGACAGGCTCCACGACCGAACGGCAGACCTGATGCTTGCAGGCGGTGTTCAGGGATCAGATGACCTGATTATCCATATCGGGTTCTGCACATTGCAGGCCATGAGCCAAACCGGGCAAAGCCGTCCGTTTCATAAAAACGCCGACGGGCTGGTCCCGGCCGAGGGCTGTGGATTCCTGGCACTAAAACGACTTGAGGATGCTGTTCGTGCAGGCGATAAAATCCACGGCGTCATCAGGGGGATCGGTCTTTCCAATGACGGCAAAGGCCATGGGCTGCTTGTCCCTTCTGTGGACGGCCAGTTCAGAGCCATGCAAAAGGCCTATCAGATATCGGGGATCCATCCATCACAAATCTCGCTGCTCGAATGCCATGCCACCGGCACAAAGGTCGGGGATGATATCGAACTGGAAAGTTCCGCACGTATATTCAAAGAGTTGGAAGACCTACCCATTGGAACCATAAAATCCAACATGGGGCATCCCATAACCGCATCCGGGATCGCCGGTCTGTTGAAGGTAACCGG
>JAHECJ010000298.1:0-3464 GCA_024641805.1 Desulfococcus sp. | reverse complement strand
ACCGGCGCAATGAAGGCCGGTATCCGCCCCCCTACGCTTCATGTTGATGAACCCACCGACAAATTAAACAATTCGCCCTTTCGTCTTCTTAAAAATTCAGAACCGTGGCCGTCAGATGCTCCGAGGCTTGCCGGAATCAGTAACTTCGGGTTTGGCGGCAACAACGCGCATCTGATCATAGAAGAATTCGACAATGGATCATACAAAAAGCCGCCGAAAGCAAAGCCTCAAGAAAGAATAGATATCGCCATCGTCGGCATGGGCGCTATGGTCGCTTCCGGCACAGGAATAAAAGAATTTTCCCGGACCCTTTTTTCCGGAAAATCGGCGCTTACTGAAATCGAAGATGGCATCCTAGCCGGAACGGCTGCTCCTTTAGAACTGCCGTTGATGGGACTCGGGTTTTTCCCTGCGGCCCTCGCCCAGACACTCCCGCAACAGCTGCTCATACTTAAAGCCGCCATGGAAGCAATCGACGGGGTGAATCAATTTCCCAACAAGCGGACCGGCGTATTTGTTGGGATGGGATGTGATTGCGAAGTAACCCGTTCCGGCATGTGCTGGCGGCTCCCGCAATTTGTCTGCGACTGGCTGCAGACGGATGAAATCACGCCTGAAATGAAAGACTGGATTGAGTTTGTCAAAAATGACCAGATCAATCCGGCCCGGGAAGCATCCGCGATTCTTGGCGCCATGCCCAATATCGTTGCCAACCGGATCAACAGCCAGTTTGATGTCCAGGGACAAAGCTTTACGGTCGCATCCGAAGAACTCTCGGGCATAAGATGCCTTGAGCTGGCTGCACGTGCCCTTAAAGCCGGCGAGATTGATGCGGCTGTGGTCGGCTCGGTAGACATATCATGCGAAACCGTTCACAAGGCGGCTGTTAAAGAAATTTTAAACGACCAGAGACAAGTCCCCGGTGATGCGGCCATCTGCCTGATCTTGAAACGCACAAAAGATGCCCGATCCGATGAAGACAAGATATATGCCCTGCTCCCCGACGAGATCGATCCCGGCCTGAACCACGGGCTTTTTCTATCAATAGACGAGGATGGAAAAAGCTTAACACCTCTTACCGGACATTCCCATGCAGCATCTGGGTTGCTCCATGTGGCGGCCGCCGCTCTGGCCTGCCACTACAAGGCACTGCCCGCAGGGCTCGGACGCAAGGCACTCCCCTGGATTTCACCCGGCACACGATCTGCCAAAGTCAACATAAATGCCCTGGGCGGTGAATCTGCAACCGTCATTGTAAAAGAAGATAAGAATACCGGTTGCGGACATCTGCTGACAGAACCTTCACCCCGGATATATATATACTCCGGCAACGATCAAAGTGAAGTATTAGAAAACCTCGACAAAGGCCTCGAATCAGATTTTGGGCCGGCACGTCTGGTTCTCGTGGCAGAAGATAAGGCGAAGCTCCAGGAAATGACCCGGCAGGCGAAAATTCTCTTTGAAAAAGAAAGAAACCCAAAAAATATTTCTTTTGGTAAAGGCATTTACTATTGCAGTCAACCGGTTGAAGGAGAACTCGCGTTTGTGTTTACCGGTCCTGCAGGGGCATACCCTCAAATGGGCAGGGACCTGCTTCTGGCTTTTCCGGAGATTGTTGAACAGGTAATAGCCCGTCTCGGCTTAAACGCCCCCGATACTGCCAGATGGATTCTCGATGCAGATAATGACGAGATTCAAACCCCTGAAGTCATGTTGTGGCGCAGTTCTTTTTTGTCCCAAATTCACGCTATGATTACGCAAAAATATCTAGGCCTTAATCCTCAGGCAGCCATCGGCTTTTCATCAGGAGAATCCAACTCCCTGTTTGCCATGGGCGCTTGGAGCGACATGGGACAAATGGCTGCTGATTTCGAAAACAAAGGTGTGTATACCCATGAAATTGGCAGAAATTTTAATGTAGTTAACCGCGCCTGGAAGTTAAACGAAAAAGAGAAAGTTGCCTGGGTCAACTACGGAATACTTGCACCGGAAGACGAGATAAAAAAGGCACTCGCTTCAGAGTCCCGGGCGCATCTGATAATCATCAATGCGCCGGGCAACTTTGTGATCGGAGGAGACAATAACGCCTGCCGGCGGGTCATCGAAAAAATAGGCCGAAACCAGGCATATCCTCTGGACTATAACATCGTAAACCATTGTCCCGAGATAGCGGCCTATGCCGATGAATGGTTCGAGCTCCATCACCGTGACACCAAAAACGTACCGGATGTAAGGTTTTATTCCAGCTCAACGTGCAGCTATTATCATCCCACCGCGGAAAAATCTGCCCAGGCCATTTTAGATATGGCCACACACGTCCTTGATTTTCCGCGCATGGTTGAAAACGCTTATAATGATGGTGTCAGAATTTTTGTCGAACACGGCCCTCGCGGCCGGTGCAGTCAATGGATAGGGCAGATACTCAAAGACAAAGACCATATCGCTGTCTCCATAGATAAACGCGACCAATCATCTATCAATAGTATTATTCATGCCATGGCACAGCTCAAGTCAGCCGGTGTAAACGTCAATTATAAAGAGTTTGAAAATATGCTTTTATCTTCCGGAAGGAACACCCATGTCGACCGGCAGGATAATGGAAAAATCAGCCCGACGCGGGTTTATCCGGTCCATCCGGCCCAAATAAAATTCCCGGAGATTCCATCGGTAAAAACAGGGAAAACTTCATTTAAAGGTGTTTCCGGCGATTCGGCGAGAGATTTGGCCGGTGATTCAACGGGCGCATCCGGCAAAGAAAAACAGGTTATGGCCCCGGCGCCCCATTTACCGCCTGTAATGACACCGCCGGTAATAGAAGGGATAGAAATGCCCATAACGCAGGCTGATTCTTTTGAAAGCAAAAAAGATATCGCCGACGTTACAAAAACAGCAATATATCCCATTCCAAACCCCATTAATCCCCGGCCGGAAAAATCGAAAATTTTAACAAAAGAAATACCGGATACTTTACCAGATGCTTCAAAGGACCAGACTCGAATGGATTTCACCACAAAAAATGTATTAAGTCATATCGCAGCTCAAAACGACCTGGTGTCAAAGGCCCATCAGGAATTTCTCTCCCAGCAGGCCAGCATCCACAATAGCTACCTGAACCACCGCCAAAACGTACTGACCCTGTTGGGCAATCTCTCCAATCAACAAAATTCTTCCACTTCCGAGGAAACAACAACTGCGCTTTCCGGGCAAAGTGCCCATACGGTCCCATTGAAAACGAAAGTTTCCAGCAAACCGCCTATAAAACAAGCCGCTCAAATGCCGCCGTCAACGACTTCCGACAAGCGCCTGAATTCAGAGGGTGTTGCGGCACCGGTCAAACCGGTCGTGCCTGTCAAACCCATAGCACCTGATATCAAAAAAACACCTCCTGCGACACCGGCCCAAGGGCTTAATCGTGTTAATCCGGCAAAGGACCAATTTGCCAATGCCGAATATATCGAACCTAC
>JAHECJ010000297.1 GCA_024641805.1 Desulfococcus sp. | reverse complement strand
GATGACCGGGATATCGGTGGCGCCCGTAACTGGGAATGGATCAAAAAAGGGATTCCCCTGCGGGTGGAAATCGGCCCCAAGGACATTGCTTCCGACTCGGTATTTGTCGGCCGCCGGGACAAGGATCCCCGGGACAAATCCGCCATCAGCAAAGACACGTTTGTGGATGAAATCGGCAATATTCTGGATGAAATTCAAAACACGCTGTTTGAAAAAGCGCTGGCATACCGCGAACAACATACAAAAAATATTGACGATAAAACCGACTTTGATGCGTTTTTCACGCCGGAGAACAAAGAACGCCCGGAAATTCATGGCGGTTTTGCCCTGTCGCACTGGTGCGGCGGAGGGGAATGTGAAAAGCAAATCAAAGAGCGGCTCAATGTCACCATCCGATGCATTCCCTATGATCAGGAAAATGAGGACGGACAGTGCATTGAATGCGGGAAGGCGAGCAAGAAACGCGTAATATTCGCCAAAGCCTATTAATGGCTTCGCAAAAAGTCCAATTTCGGCGTTGTACAGCATCCTTCGTCATTGCGGCGTACGAAAAGTACGCCTCGTTCCTCTGAATGTGTACGCCTTGAAATTGGCGCTTTTTTCTTTGCCATAATGCCTCAAAACATAAAAAAAATATATGATACGAATTACCGACATACTTGACAAAATCTATGATTATTATCCGGATGCGGATGTCGACATCGTGGATCGGGCCTATATTTATTCTGCCAAGGTGCATGACGGTCAGCTACGGTTGAGCGGTGAACCGTATCTTTCCCACCCCCTGGAAGTGGCCTCGATTCTCTCGGACATGCGGCTGGACACCACCTCAATTGCCTGCGGTTTGCTGCACGACGTGGTGGAAGACACCCATGCCACCATTGAAGATATCGAAAACCTGTTCGGCAAGGATGCCGCCAAGATCATTGAAGGGGTCACAAAAATCAGCAGCCTGTCGTTTAACACGGCCAAGGCGCGCCAGGCCGGCAATATCCGGAAAATGATCCTGGCCATGGCCGACGACATACGGGTCATTTTAATCAAGCTCGCCGACCGGCTGCACAATACCCGCACGCTGCATTACCATAAAAAAGAAGAGAAAAAAAAAAGCATTGCCCAGGAAACCTTAGACATCTATGCCCCGATTGCCGCCCGGCTCGGCATTTACTGGATCAAAAAAGAGCTGGAAGAACTTTCTTTTTTTTATACAAATCCGGAAGAATTTGAAAAGATCAAACAACTGGTCAGCACCAACCAGACAGACCGGGAGTCTTATGTGCGGGAAGTCAAAAACTCCATCCAGGACATCATGAACCATGCGAAACTGGACTGCACGGTTTCCGGAAGGTATAAACAGTTTTACAGCATCTACCAGAAAATGGTGGCCCAGAAATTAGAGTTTGAACAGGTTTATGACATCATTGCATTTCGAATCATCATGAAAACAATCCCCCAGTGTTATGAAGCGCTGGGCCTCGTTCATTCCAAGTGGCGCCCCATTCCCTTTAAATTCAAGGACTACATCGGATTTCCCAAACCCAACGGCTATAAATCCCTTCACACGACCGTCATCGGCCCATACGGGGAGCGTATGGAGATTCAAATCCGCACCCAGGAAATGGATCAGGTGGCAAACTCCGGAATTGCAGCCCACTGGAGTTATAAAGAGGGCAAAACCCTGGATGAAGAGACCAAAAACACATTCGCGTGGATCCAGAATCTGGTGGATCATGAGGAAAGCTATGGCGATCCGGAGGAATTTCTGGAAAATGTCCGGATTGACTTGTTCCCCAAGGATATTTATGTATTCACCCCCAACGGAGAGGTTAAAAATCTGCCCAAAGGCGCGACCCCCGTTGATTTTGCTTACATGATTCATACGGAAGTCGGGCATCAGTGTTCCGGCGCCAAGGTCAACGGCCGGCTGGTCCCCCTTCAGCATACCCTTCAAACCGGCGATATTATAGAAATCACAACGTTTAAAGGCCATCATCCGAGCCCGGACTGGCTGTCCTACGTGAAAACCGGCAAAGCTCGTTCCCGAATCCGGCAATGGATCAAAAAACAGGAAACAGATCGAAGCATCAGCCTCGGCCGTGAATTATGCGAAAAAGCTTTCCGCAAGCATAAGCTGAATTTCAATGAACTGGTTCATTCAAAGGAAATGGAACAGGCCGCGCGGGATTTAAACTTCAGAAAAGTAGAAGACCTGATCGCCCATATCGGGTACGGGAAAGTAACCCCCCTGCAGCTCATTGGGAAACTGGCGCCGGAAGTCAAAACAAAAAAGGAAGACACCCTTTTCACCAAATTGATGCCGCGGCGGAAAGACAAAAAACTCAAGGAGGCGGACGGGATTATCGTGGATGGGATGGATGATATCCTGATCCGTTACGGCCAATGCTGCCAGCCGATTCCCGGGGATCGCATCACCGGATATATTACACACGGCGCCGGGATTACGGTTCATCGGAAGGGATGCGTCAATGCCCTGCAAATGAATCCGGAACGCCAGATCCATGTTCAATGGAAAGAAAAGTCTTCCGGCGCATTCCGCGTCAAGTTGAATGTACAGGCTTATGACAAGGTCGGACTGCTGGCGGAAATCTCATCAGCGCTGAGCCAGATGGAAGCCAATATCGTTGATATCAATTTAGAGAGCGAAAAAGACAAAATGGTCAATGGCTTTTTTACAATTGCAGTAAAAGACATTGACCATTTGGATGATGTAATTGCAAAACTCAAAAAAATTGATACGATCCAGAAAATAAATCGGGCGTAAATTTCTACGGTTTGACGACAAATCCGGATTTAATACAGTTGGTGCAGGCCATTATTTTTTTGACCTGGCCATTGTAAACCGCACGCACACTCTGAAGGTTCGGGTTAAATCTACGTTTATTCACATTATGGGCATGGCTCACATTGGCGCCGACCATCGGTTTTTTTCCGCAAATTGCACACTGCTTTGACATGGTTTTCTCCTTGAAACATTTTATATAAATAAAGAAAGGCATATACTCCATCAATATGCCTTTGTAAAGCTTTTTTATGGCGTCAGCCACTGAATTTTATCCGAATGTGCCGTCCATCATATGGATGACCGAATAACCGGTGAAGCGTTCAGGCAAATATTTATTCAGAATCACTCGCCGGGTCAGGTTCGATCGGGATGGTGGCAGCCGGCGGCGTCGGCGCGGATTGTTCATAATCGGCGGCATTAGGCCCGGATTCGATCTCACCTTCCTTCTCTTCTTCAATCATGGCTTTACATTCCGCCATATAATCCATTGCCTGCTGATGAAGCCCGAAATCCGGATATGCGGTCACCACCCCGGCAAACCGGTTTAAAGCAGCCTCATATTTTTCCGCCTTAAAATAAAACAGCGCGATCTCCATCTCTTTGGCGGCAAGATCCGTCAGGCATGTTTCAATTTTCGGTTTTGCCTGACGGCTGTAATCGCTGTCCGGAAACTGCTCTACCAGACGCTGAAATGTCTGAAGCGCATTCTGGGTAGCTGTCGCATCCCGGTCGATGGTTTCAATCCGGTCAAAATCACACATCCCCACCTGATAAATAACATACGGGATTTTTTCATCATTGGGGTGCATGCGCTCATAGTCGTTATAAGCCAGAATGGCTTCGTCATAGTTTTCCATCAGATAATTGGCATCCGCAACTTTCAGACTTGCCTCCTTGGCATGAACGGAAAAGGGATACCAGTCGTTGAGTTTTTTATATGACTTGACGGCTTCAGTGTAATTTTCTTTTTCAAAATACATCTGGCCATCCGCGGCCAGCTCTTCAGCGGTTTTTTCCGGCTCATTTTTCGAAAACCAGGAACACCCTGCCAAAGCTGTCAGCAACACAATAATACAAATAACGTTTAACCGTTTCATGGACAAATCCCGGTGCATTTATACTTAAGCAAAAGATGATGATGAAGCTATGGCTGCTAAAGGGCTTTGAGGGTTTCGATATAATTGGCTGCCTCAAAAGCCGCAATGGCGCTGTCTCCAACGGCTGTAGCGACCTGGCGCAAAGGCGTGTTACGAACGTCACCGGCCGCATAAACACCCGGAACCGATGTTTCCATTTTTGAATTCACCACGATAAAACCGCCCTTATCGACTGCCACCGATTTATTTAAAAAGGAGGTGTTCGGTGTAATACCGACCCAGACGAAACATCCTTCCACCGCAAGGTCAGACGTTTCCCCGGTTTTGACATTTTTTATTGAAATGCTGTCCACGCCGGCGTCCGATCCGTTGACGGAAGTCAGGACGGAATTCCACACAATTTCTATTTTGTCGTTTTCCAGCGCCCGTTCCTGAAGAATCCGGGTGGCCCGCAGTTCATCGCGCCTGTGGA
>JAHECJ010000296.1 GCA_024641805.1 Desulfococcus sp. | reverse complement strand
CAAAAACTTAACAGATTCAGAAACGTCCGGCACCACTATGGTGGCGAAAGCCCCTGCCGAGTCAAAACGCAAATGCGATTTTCACTTGGTAACAAAAAAATATCGGGAGTAAAATAGATATGGCAAAGAAAGTGATCGCACAGATCAAGCTTCAAGTGAAGGCCGGAAAGGCCAACCCCTCACCGCCGATTGGCCCCGCTCTGGGTCAGCACGGTGTAAATATTATGGATTTCTGCAAAACATTTAATGCCAGGACGGCAGATGATGAAGGAATGATTATACCTGTTGTATTAACTGTTTACCAGGATAAGTCGTTTACTTTTATCACCAAAACTCCGCCCGCATCTATTCTGCTGAAAAAGGCCGCCGGCATTGCAAAGGGTTCCGGTGAACCCAAATCAGTAAAAGTCGGTAAGGTTTCCAAGGCTCAAATCGCAGAAATAGCGACAATGAAAATGATGGACTTAAATGCCACCGACCTGGAAAATGCCTGTAGAATTATCGAAGGAACGGCTAGAAGTATGGGGCTTGAAGTCGTTTAATTTGAAAAAGGAGTTAATAGGATACAATGCCGAAACGTGGGAAAAAATTTCAAGAAGCAAAATCAAAAGTCGATCCGTTATTGCGGTATACGTTTGAGGATGCAGTAAAGGGCGCGATTGAATCTTCATTTGCTAAATTCGATGAAACTGTTGACATTGCCGTTAAGCTGGGTGTTGACCCGCGACATGCAGATCAAATGGTTCGCGGATCAATTGTTCTGCCGAACGGAATCGGAAAAGATGTGAAGGTGGTTGTTTTTGCCAAGGGCGAAAAGGAAAAAGAAGCCCATGACGCTGGCGCAGATTTTGTCGGAAATGATGATCTGGTCGAAAAAATCAAAGGCGGCTGGTTTGGATTCGATAAGGCGGTTGCGACACCGGATGTCATGGGTTTAGTGGGAAAAATTGGGAAAATGCTTGGCCCCCGAGGGTTAATGCCCAACGCAAAGACCGGTACCGTTACGTTTGATGTAGAAAGAGCCGTTAAGGAATTAAAAGCGGGCAAGATCGATTACCGGGTTGAAAAAGCGGGAATCGTCCATGCGCCGATGGGTAAAGTCTCCTTTGGCCCTGAAAAAGTCCTTGAGAATATGGCGGCTTTTCTGGAATCAGTGGTCCGGAGCAAACCGGCCTCCAGTAAAGGTATCTACATTCGCAGTGTCGGTATTTCAACGACGATGGGCCCCGGGTTTAAGGTCGATCCGCTATATGTCAAAGATTTGCTGAAATAAAATTTTCAGATTTTTGACGATATGCTGCGTTCAACGAAACGACAATTTCGGTAAATGGAACAACCGGTGTGCCGGAAATCAGGGGGCATCTGCGGCTCTGTTTTTGCGTAATAAAAATTTCAGGCCATTCAGATGGATAAGTCTCTCTGGATATAGTGGAAAGTATTCGTGAAATGAAAGGCCCCGGAGGGTCAGCTTTCTGTCAATGCAACATTGTGTGCTGAATTTAAAATTTTAATTAATGCGTCTGCAAAGCAGTTCTCTATGTTAGCAGCCCGTTATTTGAATATATTAAAAAAACCTGTCAAAGACCGTAGGTTCACTTTTTTAAAGTGTATAATCGGAATCCCCGCCCTACCGAGGCAGTCTTGTTTTCTGTGGCTTCCTTTGGTTTTTACAGATTCAGAAAGGAGGTGTAAAATTGCTAAATAAAAGTGAAAAAAAGCAGCTTGTTGAAGAAATTCATCAAAAGTTTGCCGATTCCAAGATCGTTATTGTAACGGATTATAAAGGGCTGAATGTTGATAAAATCAACGAGTTGCGGCGAAAACTCAAGGGATCGAAAATTGAGTATCGCGTCGTAAAAAATACGCTGCTCATTCGAGCATCTGAAGATACGGACGCGGCGCTTATTCAGGATCTGTTTAAAGGACCGACCGGCATAGCGTTGAGCTATGATGATCCTGTAGCACCGGCAAAAGTGTTGACGGAGTTTGCGAAGGATAACGATAAACTTGAGATAAGAGGCGGCGTGATGTCCGGTAGATTTCTGGATATAAACGCGATAAAAAGCCTTTCCTCTCTGCCTTCGAGAGAAGTGCTGTTGAGCCAGGTTCTTTCGGCGATGAATGGCGTACCGACAGCATTGGTAAGGGTCTTGAACAATGTACCGGAAAAACTTCTGTATGCATTGCAGGCAATCAAGGATCAAAAAGAGGCAGCGTAAAGATCATTTTTTTTGTTAGATAAAATTTAATTTTAAACACACCAAAAAATCTATTTAGCGGGTGTTTATATAATTTGGAGGTAAATCATGGCTGATATTACGAAAGACGATGTAATTGATTTTATAGCGAACATGTCGGTTCTGGCGCTGTCTGAGCTGGTAAAAGAGCTGGAAGAAAAATTCGGTGTTTCTGCGGCAGCGCCTGTTGCGTTTGCCGGACCTGCGGTTGCCGGTGAGGCTGCTGCGGCTGCCGAAGAAAAAACAGAGTTTGATGTTATCCTGACCACTTTTGGTGATAAAAAGATCCAGGTAATTAAAGAAATCCGCGCCATTACCGGTCTTGGGCTGAAGGAAGCCAAAGCCCTTGTTGAAGGCGTACCTGCGCCGGTCAAAGAAGGGATCATGAAAGAAGAAGCTGATAAAATTAAAGAACAACTCGAAGCTGCGGGAGCTCAAGTAGACATAAAATAATTTTTTTATAATGATTGCAGACAATTGTTATAATATATAAAAAATATGAAAATCGGCGCCCGGATGGTTCCGGGCTGCCGTTTTTCGTGCTGTTTTTTAAAATACTGGAGTTACCATGACAGTAAACCCCCCGAATTATAAGCGCATAAGAAAAAATTTCGGCCGTATCAAATCGATTGTTGACATTCCGGATTTAATCGGGATGCAACGAGACTCTTATAACCGTTTTCTTCAGATGGATGTCCCTCCGGAAAAACGTAAAGATTCCGGCCTGCAGTCTGTTTTTAATTCTGTTTATCCGATTAAAGATTTTACCGGTACCGCCTCTCTTGAGTTCGTCTCCTACCATTTTGGAGAGATTAAGAATTCGGTCGGCGAGTGCATTAACCGGGGTATGACGTATGATATTTCTGTACGTATCCGGGTTAGACTCGTTGTGTATGATGTCGACAAAGGGACCGGCGTTTCCAATATCCGTGATATCAAGGAACAGGAGATCTATTTCGGCACTATTCCGTTAATGACTGAAAAAGGCACCTTTATTATTAACGGTACGGAGCGCGCCGTTGTCAGTCAGCTCCACCGTTCTTCCGGAGTGTTTTTCGATCACGATAAGGGCAAAACCCACTCCAGCGGTAAAATTATTTATACGGCAAGAATCATTCCTGTCCGAGGGTCCTGGATCGATATGGAAATCGATCCCAAGGATATTGTCAACATCCGGATCGACCGGCGGCGTAAATTTCCGATTACCCTGCTGTTTAAAGCGATCGGATATAACGACGATGATATTTTGTCATATTTCTACAGCAAAGAAAAAATTCTGATTAAGAAAAAGCAGTTTTTGAGAGAGCTGAATGCTGATTTCTTAAAAGGCCAGCGTCCGGGGAAAGATATTGTCAACCCGGAGACCGGCGTCGTGGTTGTTAAAAAAGGGCGGATATTCACCAAACGGGCGATCAAGGAACTCGAAGCCGCCGGTGTTCAGTATATTCCGCTGACAAAGGATGAACTTTACGGCCGCGTATTTGCCGGTGACGTTGTCAATCCAAAAACCTCTGAATTAATCGCCAAATCGAATGTCACCATTGATGAGGATTTGCTGAAAGAACTGATTTCATCCGGGATCGATGATTTTGAAGTTCTGGTTATGGAAGGGCCTTACGCGAGTAATGCCATTCAAAAAACCCTGCTGGTCGATAAAGTAACCACGAAAGAAGAAGCGCTGATTGATATTTACCGGCGGCTCCGGCCCGGTAATCCGGCAACGCCGGAAGTTGCACAGGAATTTGTGGATCACCTCTTTTTCAGAAATGCGTATTATGATCTCTCCGGAGTCGGCCGCCTGAAAATCAATCACCGGCTAAAGACAAAAACCCCGATTGATGTGAGAACGCTGAGGAAGGAAGATATCCTTTTGACCGCCAAAACACTGGTGGAACTTCGGGATATCCAGGGACCGGTGGATGATATCGATCATCTGGGTAACCGACGCGTCCGTGCTGTGGGGGAACTGCTTGAGAACCAGTACCGAATCGGACTGGTTCGCATGGAGCGAGCCATCAAAGAACGGATGAGCATGCAGGAAGTGGATGCACTGATGCCCAATGACCTGGTGAACCCGAAGCCGGTTTCCGCCGTGGTCGAGGAATTTTTTGGTACCAGCCAGCTTTCCCAGTTTCTGGATCAGACCA
>JAHECJ010000295.1:1085-4397 GCA_024641805.1 Desulfococcus sp. | reverse complement strand
TTTCTGGGACTTCTGCATTTAGAGATGGTTCAGGAACGCCTGGAAAGGGAATATGGGCTTTCCCTGATTATTACGGCGCCTTCTGTTGAATATGAACTGGTGATGAATGACGGCACCACCATCATGATTGACAACCCGGCCCTTTATCCCGAACCGACCAAAATAGCTATCTCACGGGAGCCGTATATCAAGGCCTCAATTATCATCCCCGACAAATACATGGGGCAGGTAATGAATCTGGCGCTTGAACGTCGCGGCATTAATACGGATTACCAGTATTTCTCCAGCAACCGGATGGAGATGATTTTTGAGCTGCCCCTTGCAGAAGTGGTTTACGATTTTTATGATAAACTGAAAACAGTGACGCAGGGTTACGGTTCCTTTGATTATGAAATGCTTGATTACCGGGATTCCGACCTCGTCCGCGTGGACATTTTAGTCAACGGAGACCGCGTGGATGCGCTTTCGCAATTGGTTCACAAAGATAACGCCGTTGCGCGTGCCAAGTTTGCCTGCGAAAAATTAAAAGATGAAATCCCCCGCCAGATGTTCAAAATTGCATTGCAGGGTGCGATCGGGGCTCAGATTATTGCACGGAAAACTATTAATGCCTATCGCAAAGACGTTATCGCAAAGTGCTACGGCGGCGATATTTCGAGAAAGCGAAAACTTCTTGAAAAACAGAAAAAAGGGAAGAAGCGCATGAAGATGGTGGGTGAGGTTATGATTCCACAATCAGCGTTTCTTGCGGTCCTGAAAAGCAAGGATTGATGGCTTTATAAAAAGCTGTTTATCCAGTGGCTTGGATTTTTTTCGGTAAGGAATTCCAGTAACTTTGCTGGCAGGTGCCAGGAGTCAGGAAACTATACCTGAACACTGACACCTGGATAATTCTTTCCAAAAAATTCTTTACGCATTTTCAAGCTTATTAAGAATCAACGTCTGATGACTATCGTTCGTTCATTTCAAACTGATTGAAGAAGAATCCGATTTCAACAGCCGCAGTTTCGTGTGAATCCGAACCATGGACTACATTTTTTTCAATGTCTGTGGCAAAATCCCGGCGAATGGTTCCCTCGGCAGCTTCCTTGTAATTTGTCGCCCCCATCAGCGTCCTGTTTTTCTCTATGACATTTTCCCCCTCAAGGATCATGGGAACAATCGGTCCCGATGTCATAAAGTCTGTCAGGCTTGCAAAAAAAGGGCGTTCCTTGTGAACTGCATAAAATTTCCGGGCATCATCAAGGGTCAGGTGAACCATTTTCATCGCAATAATTTTAATATCATTTGCTTCAAAACGCTTGATCACTTCTCCGATCAATCCACGGCTGACGCCGTCTGGTTTAATAATTGATAAGGTTCTTTCCATTTTTAAAATTTCCTTTCAGAGTGAGTGTTTTTTGTGGGGAAATATCAGAAGGAAATATTCAAGTCAAGGGGTGTTGTCATCCGTTATTAGATTTTCAAACCGCTGTCCGGTGGTTTTGGTGTGATACTGAAATCATCGCTTTAGCCTGTTAAAATGATACGTATGATGGTATTCAGGGTACGGATGATGAAAAAAGGAAAACTTTTCAAACCGAATTTGGAGGGAAGGTTATGAAAATTAATCAAACCCGGGATATGGAAGCCATTGCAGGCGATATTACACAGCTGGATGTGGACGCAATCGTCAATGCAGCCAATAAATCCTTGCTGGGTGGCGGAGGAGTGGACGGTGCCATACACCGGGCTGCCGGTCCCCAGTTGCTGGAGGCATGTCTAAAATTGAACGGGTGTCAGACAGGAGAGGCAAAAATAACCGAAGGATACAACCTTAAAGCCAGATATGTCATCCATACCGTTGGGCCGGTATATCACGGGCGGCCGGAAGACAAAATTTTACTGGCCAATTGTTACCGGAACAGCTTATTGCTTGCTGCTGAATACCATTTATCCTCGATCGCGTTTCCTGCCATCAGTTGCGGTGTTTATGGATATCCGATTAAAAAAGCATGTGAAATCGCGGTGACGACAACTGCTGATTTTTTAAATCAGCATCAGGACAGACTGAATGTTTTTTTTGTGCTTTTTTCAGCATCCGACCTTGAAATCTATAAAGAATATCTTCAATCGGTGTAACATATTATCGGTTTATACGGAAAAATTGTGTTGACAACTTTTGGGGTGATGATTAATTTTCATTAACTTTTAATTTTTTTATAGAAGTTGATTTTTAAATTCAAATATACTGGAGGTTGTAATGTTAAATGTTACTGAAATGGCGCAACAGCAGATTGCGGAGTTCTTTAAGGATAAAAAAGAGGTAAAGCCCATTCGGCTTTTTCTCAATCAGAGTGGCTGAGGCGGGCCGTCTTTGGCACTGGTTCTGGATGAACCGAATGATATGGACGAAGTTTTTGAATTTAACGGATTTAAGTTTATTGCCAATAAGGATTTACTATCCCAGGCTCAGCCGGTGAAAGTTGATTTCAAGGGAGTCGGTTTTCAGATTAGCTCCAATCTGCAAATGGGAGGGGGCTGTTCAAGCTGCGGCACTTCCGGTTCCTGCGGTTAAGCCTTATATTCTATAAAAGATATTCAAGGCAACATCCTTTCGGATGTTGCCTTTTTTTGTTATGTTTTTAGTCTATCAGTCCGGTTGATTTTCATGCCGGGGGGATCTTGATGCATTATCAGCGAAAAGCGATATGGTAATACCAGTATATCAACTCCGGGCCGAAAAAAATATACGCGATCGCACCCAGGGAGAGAAATGGACCGAAAGGAACGGCGAATTTGAGGTTTTTTTGGGCGAAAAGCACCAGCACAACCCCGATCAGAGATCCGAGCGCAGAGGCGACAAAAATTGTAAAGAAAACACCCTTCCAGCCGATAAAGGCGCCGATCATGGAAAGGAGTTTGATATCGCCGCCGCCCATGCCTTCCTTGCCGGTAATCAGATGATATCCCCAGGCAACCACCAAAAGGCTTCCACCGCCAAGCACTGCACCGATCAAAGCATCCTTAAAGGTGATGGAGGTCAGGAAAACGGAAGATAATAGACCAATGGGAATACCGGGAAGGGAAATGGCATCCGGAATTATTTGATGGTCAATATCGATGAATGTGATCACCAACAGAGAGCTGATAAAAATAAAATAAATGAGAAAATCAATGGACATTCCGTATTTGATCACCGCTGCAAGCGACAGCAATCCGGTCAACAGTTCCACGAGCGGGTAGCGGATTGAAATTGGCGCATCACATGTCCGGCATTTGCCCATAAGAAACAGGTAGCTGATAATCGGGATATTATCATAGAATTTGATG
>JAHECJ010000295.1:0-1075 GCA_024641805.1 Desulfococcus sp. | reverse complement strand
TTGATGGGGGTGCTGCACTTGGGACAAGTTGAGCCTGGAGTAACAATGGATTTTGACTCCGGAATTCGCCAGATGCAGACATTTAAAAAACTTCCGATGCATGCGCCAAAAATAAAAACGAAAATCTGGATAAACGGCATGGGCATAAATTGTTACCTTTTCAGCTGAGAAAAACGAGATCAGTGGATTTCATGTCAGAAGTTAATCGCAGAGTAAAAATATATTGATTTTGCATCATATTTAATGAGTTTTATAAAATCAATCATTAAGTCGGGTTATTAAAAATTTAAATTGATATTGACAGTTAAAAATCATAGATAAAAATTTTTAACTTTACAAATGAGTTATTTGTTTTTTAGTTATGTTGAAAATTTTTGGTTAAGCTTTAATTTAACGATATAAAACATTTTACAGTATACACAGGTGTGCAAAATGGCGGAAACTGATAAAGACGATCTTGTAAGCCTTCTGGAAGATACTGACGGTAAAATTGATATTCCTGAGATTATGCCTTTATTGCCGGTTCGGGATGTTGTCATTTTTACTGATATGGTGCTTCCCCTGTTTATTGGTCGGGAACGGTCCGTAAAAGCAGTTGATAAATCGATGGGGGGAGACCGGTTGCTATTTCTGTCTACCCAAAAGGATCCCTCCATTGAAGATCCCAAACCGGATGACATTTACCGGGTCGGTACCATTTGTCGGATCCTGAGAATTTTAAAGCTTCCGGACGGTCATTTTAAAGTGCTCGTCCAGGGTCTGGAAAAAGGTCGCATCAAGCGCTACACGGGAAAAAAATTTTATTACAGCGTAAAAGTTGAGGCTTTTAAAGACGAGCCTTTTGAAAAGCTTGAGTTGGAACATCAGGCGTTGATGCGCAATATCCGAGAAAATTGTGAAAAAATCCTGACGATTCGAGGGGAATATTCAAGTGAAATAGGCATTTTGCTCGATGAAATTGAACATCCAGGAAAACTGGCGGATCTTGTCTCTTCAAATTTAAAATTAAAAATTGAAGAAGCCCAGGGACTCCTCGAAATATCCGATCCGGTTGAGCGACTGCATAAAGTCAATG
>JAHECJ010000294.1:2642-4398 GCA_024641805.1 Desulfococcus sp. | reverse complement strand
TTTTATTCCGGATTCACCCAATAAGGCCGGGTTGATCATTCCCCAGCTGGCGTATTATGACGTGAATCATGTGGTGCTGCTGGGAACCAATTTATGGCATTCGGATAAATTAATCGATATGGCGCAATATCATATCCAGGGTGCCATATTGCCGGAAGGGTTTTTTGATCAGAGCTCGGACGTGAATGTGAATCGGTTTGTCACCGGATTTAAATACATATACGGCAATACTCCGGGGTTTATGGAAGCCGTCAGTTATGACACGGCCTGGATACTGTTTGATCTGGTGAGCCGTCCGGATATCCGGTTTCCCGCGCAGATCAAAAGAGAATTATTGTCCATGCCGCCTTTTCCCGGGGTCACCGGAACCACGGTTTTTGATTCCAACGGTGAGGCGGTGAAGGATGTCTATCTGTTAAAGGTTCACGGCAGGCGGTTTAAAGAAATCACGGATAAAAAAACCGCAAGCAGCCGGCAATGAAAGATGGCCTGCGGTTTAAATGCCTTGAAGACCGGAAGAGATACACGAGAAAAAGATAATCGCCGGCTAAGTTTGTTGCTGATTGGTTAAATGCCCCTGGCCCGTGGCTTCCAGTACGGTTTGCCAGAGTTTCCCGCTGGGTTTGACCTGTTTTCGTTTACCCGCGGTCATGGGGATGGGGACGTTTACAAAAAAGTTATTCCAGTGCCCGATAATCATGTTGGTTTTGCCGGCCATTCCGGCATGCACGGCATCCCGGCCCAGAAAGCCGCAGTATACATGATCATTCGGATTCGCCGGAAGGCTTCGGATCATATAGCTGGGGTCAATATATTTAATCGTGACCTCGATGGATTTTTCGTGGAAATAGGACCGGATCTTGTCCTTTAGGAATAGCCCGATATCATAGAGTTTCAGATTGCCGGAGGCATCGTATTCAGGGGTTGAATTCTGGAAAAAATTCTGGCCGGCCCCTTCCGCAACAACGATCACCGCATGCTTTCTTTCTTTAAGCCGTTTTTCAATCTTGGCTAACAGTCCGCTATCCCCTTCAAGATCGAAATCAATTTCCGGAATCAGGACAAAGTTGACATCCTGCTGAGCCAGGCTGGCGGTGGCGGCAATAAATCCGGAGTGCCGCCCCATCAGTTTGATCATTCCGATTCCATTGGGATACCCTTCCGCTTCTTTATGCGCCCCTTTTATCGCTTCAGTGGCGATGTCCACAGCCGAATCAAAACCGAAGGACCTGGCCACCCGGAAAATATCATTGTCAATGGTTTTGGGAATCCCGATGACACTGATTTTTGCCTTGCGTTTTTTGATTTCTTCAACAATCCGGGAGGCGGCCTTTAGCGTTCCGTCCCCGCCGATCATAAAGAGGATGCCGATATTCAGTCGTTCCAGACAGTCGACGATGGCTTCGATGTCCTGCGGACCTCTTGATGAGCCGAGAATGGAGCCCCCCATTTCATGGATGTTCACTACCTTGCCGGGATCCAGTTCCACGAGGCCATGGCCATATTCCGGGATAAAGCCTTCAAGGCCGTATCTGATGCCGTATATGTGCTTTACCTGGTATCGGTAGTAAAGTTCCAGAACAATCGCACGGATGACATTGTTAAGCCCCGGGCACAGGCCGCCGCAGGTGACCAAAGCGCATTTGAGTTTGCTCGGGTCAAAATAGATTTTTTCCCGGGGGCCGGCCAGCTCAAAGGTCATGGGTTCCTTTTGGTTTTTTATCTGTTCAATGACGGCATCGGCATTGACGTCGAT
>JAHECJ010000294.1:0-2632 GCA_024641805.1 Desulfococcus sp. | reverse complement strand
TCTGAACATTTCCCTGCTGGTTCCGATGGCGTCATCCAAGAGCGGGGTTTTGATTTTTGCCTCACCGAGTGATTCAATGCGAGTGTCGATGGCGTTGTCGTCGTTCATATGTTTTTCTTTAGTGAAAAAATTTTAAGCATCAAACGCCGTTGAACTTTACAGCGCCTTTTCCGAGAATATCATGGAGGTGAATCACGCCGGCAACTTTCCCATCCGCGTCAATCACCGGAAGAACTGTAATCTGGTGTTTCTCCATAATATTTAACGCATCATAGAGAGGGGCGTTTTCCGTAATGGATTTAGGATTTTCAATCATCATTTCAACAACGGTTTTATCAAATACGTCAATCCTTTTGACCAGCATTCTCCTCACGTCGCCGTCGGTGATAATTCCGGCCAGGGTATTGTCGGACCTGATAATTAAAACCACCCCCAGTTTCTGTTTATCCAGTATATCCAGTGCGGTGGCCATATCGGTTTTCTCATTCACCGTTGGAACCGTTTTGCCGGCCAGCATGATGTCTTTGACTTTAAAGGAAGAGAGCCGGCTGCCCAGATTCCCGCCGGGGTGAAATTTTTTAAAATCTGTGGGGCTGAATTTCCGTTTATTAATCAGCACCACCGCCAGCGCATCCCCCATTGCCAGCAATGCGGTGGTGCTGGTGGTCGGGGCAAGTCCCAGCGGGCAGGCTTCCACCTCAACGCCCACATCAATGACGATATCACTGTGCCGGGCCAGCGTGGAATTTTTGTTGCCGGTAAATGCGATGATCGGGCATCCGGCATTTCGAATGCTGGGCAGCAGAATATTCAGTTCATCGGTTTCTCCGCTGTTGGAAAGCGCAATAAAAACATCCTCGTTGGATACAATGCCGAGGTCGCCGTGCATGGCTTCAACCGGGTGCAGAAAGATGGACCGGGTGCCGGTACTGCTTAATGTGGCTGCTATTTTTCTTCCGATAATTCCGGATTTCCCGATTCCGGCAAATATCGCACGTCCCCGGGATTTATATATCAAATCGACCATTTTCATGAAATTGTCATCAATTTTTTCCGTCAGTTTAAGTATTCCGTCCGCTTCGATTTTCAGGACTTCAACTGCCTGTTCGATAGTCATGGGATGTTTTTCCTTGATAGAGATGTATAATAAATTTGCTGCGGTCCTGTGAATGGGCTGTTTACATATGCGTGATCAGCTCTAAGGTTACAATTTTTTTATATTAAATCAAGATTTGTTTTAGACGGCCGCACGCTCTGGAAAATAAAAAAATAAAAAAATATTGACAAACCGTGTTCACTTGATTATTTTTCTATACCCAATTTATAGGCTATTTTATAACGGCGCCGGTTATACAGGCGCCGTTATTTATAGAAAAAAAGATAAACGGAGGAAATAAGATGATTTGTACAACAGTTAGAAACGGTGAAGAATGCGTATTTATGTCCAAAAAAGGGTGTTCCTACACCGGGGGATCCTGTAATGCAGTGATTGAGTCTTGCAGCGGATGCAGCAGAAGCAAGGAATATGTGACCGGATGGTATTGCGCGGCCGCTCCGGACCCGGCTTTGAAATGGAAAAACGGCAACTGCAATATTGCCACCCACGTGACCATGACCGTCAAGGAAGAGAAAGCCAAACTGAACCCGATCAAGGCATCCAAGCGCGGTAACAAATAGTTTTTTTAAGAAAGCACAACGGGCGCCGGATTGTTTCCGGTGCCCGTTTTTTTTGTATCTTAGCGGGTCTTCATGTCGGATCGTGCCTTTCCAACGACCGACTGAATGAGTTATCAAATATAAAATCAGATGGCTTAAACCTGAATTGAGCGATTGTTGAGGTTGCCGCAGGTACAAGGAAGATGCTTTTTCGCTATAGGCACCTATGCGGGGAAGCATCTGACGCAGCAGATGCGGTAAGATCGGCAATCGGTGAGCAGATTAACTCCAGGGCGATGGCCGATTTTCCAGCATTTCCGTAAACGCTTCCAACCTGGTTTTAAGCTGTCCCTCGGCAAAGGTCCGGTGGTCGATACAATCGACTTCGAGATTTAAAACCGGAACATTGATTTCTTTTAATCCTTCAGTGATTAACCCCCGTGAACCGGTCCCTTGCCGGCATCCCCAGTTGCACGGATTAATCGCACCATCAATTTTATATTCCTGGGCCAGTTTTTTCAGGTGGTCAACCCGGCGGCTGGCTTCGCCGTTAAACGGGATGGAGATGGCCCGTTCGGCCAGTCCGGTATAGGGATCATCCGGATCGATGGGGTCCCAGGTGATATCGTTTAATTCATCAATCACGATCACCGCACCAAAATCTTTTTCCAGCATTTCCACCAGCGGATTCTTAAACTGGATCCGGTTCTGGATCCACATCAGTCGCACCTTCTCTTTGGCAGCGCCGCCAACTCCGTTTGCAACCCGTCCTTCAAATTCATCCCGATAGATTTTCGCCACGTCCACCGCCTTGTCCGTGCCCAGCAGCAGGGCCATGACGATGCCGAAATTGGCAAGGAGTTTCCCGTCCGCTGGAGAGGGGACATGTTTGGCGAATTGATAGACCTCTACCATGATTTCTCTGGCACGGTTGGTTTTAATGATCGATTCTTTTAACCGGTCTTCATCAAGAGGA
>JAHECJ010000293.1 GCA_024641805.1 Desulfococcus sp. | reverse complement strand
CAGCGGCCGTTCCATTCCCATGAGTTCCGGTGTCCACTTTGATGAGGACGGCATTGTCATGACTGATTTTAATATGCCGCAGATGTTAAAAGTCGCCTTTGACCTGGAAGTATTCAAAGTCAAACAGGCTTTTTCCTATGCAGATACCCTTCCCATCATGATTAAAGTAAGGGATGATCTGGGCGGAGCCGTTTCAAACAACGGCTGGGTAACCAAACCCCTGACCAAAGCCGATAAACAAAAACTGGACAAAGGGTCCGAACACGCCAAACGTATCCTGACCAATGCCGGTGCCACTGATATTTACAGAAGCTGGAAAGTCGCCGCGCATCCGGGAGGCACTGTAAAAATCGGCGAACTGGTAGATACCAACCTGAAAACAAAATTTGATAACCTTTATGTATGTGACTGTTCCGTCATGCCGCAGGAATGGGGACTGCCGCCGACGACCTCTGTCATCGCGCTGGGGAAAAGACTGGCCAAACACCTGATGGGTCAAAAACAGGCAGTGAGCAAAGAAGACCTCATTCTTGCGGTTTCAAATCAGAAAACAAATGCGACGCCAAAGACTGCTGCCGCTTCCTGACTAAAATAAATATTTTTTACTTTCCTCCCCCTGTATCACAGCAAAATACAGAGGGAACACTTGAACTGTGCAAATACATAAACAAAAGGAACAAGTCATGAAAAGACTCCATTCAAGATCAGGACTCCCCTTAGGGATTCACAAGCTTTCTGAAATTGATTTGGCCGGGGAAATGGGAAAAAACACAGCGCTGGCCAAAATTCTCCAAACCCGTGAAGTCCGGCAAACGTTGAGCAGCGTTCTTCCTGATGTTTTAAACGTTTTTGCCAAAGACAGCAAAATCGGAAAACTTATCATGAAACTGGTGGGCAAACTGTTTAGCCGGCTTCTTTCCAGGCCCCATGATGTCTTTGAAGAAACCGAACTTAAACTTTTGTTTGAAGATGATACATTCATACGGAACATCGGAGAACCGCTGCCGGACATTATTAATGGTCTTTTTGATATTATCGCCACTCTGACAAAAACCATTGAAGAAATGCCCGCAACAGAAAAAAAACATGTCTTCGGCGAAGTCATTGCGAAAATATCCACCGGCCAGACCGGAACGATCATCACCCAGGGATGTCGGATTATAAATGATATACATAAAGAGGATCCCCATTTTTTTGCCAAAGCTCTGGAACCCGGATTTCAAAAATGGGTGGAATCGGTTGATTTTGGTGAAATCAGGGAAATGTTCGACAACTCGGCCGAAGACGGACGGGCATTTGTGATGATGGCAAATAATGTATTATGGCAGTACCCGGCCAAAATGGTCATGCTTTTATCTTTGCTGCCGTCACTGGTGAACCTGTTGACGGATACCCTCGACATTTCCGTGGGCAAGTTAAACGAACTCCCGCCGGATATGCTCACCGACGTTATCCTTTCATTTGCGAGAGAAATCAAAAGCAATTCGGTTGCCAATGTCCTGAATCAGTTAACGGAGATCGTCAGAAAAGTCCACACTGGCAGCGCCCTGCTGGGCGAACCCGGCGCACCCCAGCTTCCCAAAGTCCTGTCAACCATGATTGACGAAATCGTTGAAAAGACAGATCCCATAACGTTGTGGAAGGCAAAAATCGCGCTGGCGGAAACCAAAGCTACCATCGGCCAGGCTGTATCCAAATCGGTAAACAACAAGCCAAATTTTAAGCATTTGAGCATGATCATGGGGCCGGAACTCACCAATATCCGGATTAAATCACTCAATCAGCGGCTGGCTGCATGGGACGCGGAAGACGATGAGGAAATGGCAAAATCTTTTGCCCAGCACCTGTCCGCCTATGATGTTCAGGAGCTTGCCGAAGTGTTAAACAATACGCTTCGCCTCATTAATCGCCTGGGAGATGAACGTCCGGCCATCTTTACCGAATTCACCAGCCAGATGGTGAATGCCATCGATGCCTATGAACTGGCTGAAACCGCCAAACGATTGTTTAACGGGGTGAGCAAAGAATTTAAGCCGGTGGCCCGGGCCGTCGTTCCGGGGCTGGTCTCCTGGATTTGCGACGTAATCAAGCCGGCGGATGATGAATATGAAGATGATGCTGCTCAGGCGAGAAATGCGCTCCTGTCATTATTTTCCGCAGAGGAGGTGTAAAAGATGAAAGTTTTTCATGATGCCGCAACCCGGGTGGAATGCGAATCCATCACACAATGGAAAAAAGCAGGCAAGCCTGTGGTCGGTTATACCTGCTCATACACTCCGGCGGAGATATTTTATGCCGCTGATATCCTGCCGGTTCGCCTTCGGGGGATTGAAACCGAAGGAATGGAGGTAGGGGACACCTATTTCGGGCCGTTCATCTGCAGTTTTCCCAAATGCATTCTCCAACTGGCGGGAAAAGGAAAATTTTCTTTCCTGGACGGGGCAATTATCACACCGGGCTGCGACGGCATGCGACGGCTGGATGAATGCTGGCGAAAGGCCGGCGAAGATTTTGACGGCATTGTACCGGACTATTTTTATTATTTTGATGTGCCGCACAAATCGGAAAACCACGGCATGGCATGGTATATTGAAGAAATTAAAGAACTGATAAAGAGCGTGGAAAAACATTTCAATGTCAATATTAGCAATGAAAAACTTAAAAACGCCATCAAAGAATTCAACAAAGGCAGGCGAATTCTGAATGAAATTGAAAACCTGAGATTTAAGGATGACATCGTGGTTTCCGGAACCGATGTTTTTGCCGCAACCGTTGCCGGAACCGTCATGCCCCGGGATAAATACAACGGGGAGCTGAAAAAATGGGCCGCAACGCTTAAAAAGCGCAAGACCCCTTTAAATGCCGGAAAGCACCGGGTGATGCTGGTGGGGAGCATCAGTGATGAAATTGATTTGTTTGAATTAATAGAAGATACGGGCAAGGCGATTATCGTCGGTGAAAACCTTTGCTTCGGTATCCGTTACGAAGGCAACGAAATTAAAGAAGACGGAGATCCGATTGAGGCGCTTGCCCAGCATTATCTCGGGTCATCGGTTTGTCCCCGGATGTACGGCAAATATAAAGAACGGCTTGCCATGCTCAAGGAAAGAATTAAAAATTCTCAAGCACAAGGCGTAATCATGCAGAACATTCGATTCTGCGACCTGCACGGAGCAGAAAATGCTTTGTTTGAAAGGGATCTGGAAGCCATGGGCACTCCCTGCCTCCGGGTGGAAAGGGAATACGGCCCCCATATCGATGCCGGACGCATGAAATTAAGAATCAACGCTTTTCTGGAACGAATTGATTCAAACAGTAAACCTGCCTCTAAGATGGCTGCCAGCGCTTAATTCAAGGTATAAGGCATAAGGTATAAGGTATAAGTCTGAAGATTTTTCAAAGACGCAGTCTAACCCATTCAATCATGACAATAAAAACGACTCAACAACATAAACTTGAGGAATACTTCAGTCTTCTACCTTCAGCCTTCAACCTAAAAAGGAACTTTTTATGAGACCCGAGATAAAAGAATACAACTATGACTGGCTGATGGGAAGCACACTTAAAACCGCAGCGAATTTACCCCTGGGCACAAAAAAAGAAACCGAATTCACTTATCGGTATATTCCCTATTATAAAAATATCGCCAAAACCTTTATCGATGCCGGTGATCCTGGTGTCCAGGCGCTAGACCTATTGGCCAAATATTATGAAAATATTCTGACCGCACGTGCACAGGGAAAAAAGATCTGTGCCACCACATTTTGTAATTCACCGGTCATTCTCTATGCCATGGATATTGTGCCGGTAACGTTTGAAATTTTAACCGCCATCGGCGCCATGGTTTGGAAAAGAGGCATGTTTGATTATATGGATTTTTGCTGTGAAACCGGCATGCCGGAAACATCATGTTCTTCCCAGCGGGGAGCCCAGGGCGCGGTTTTAGGCGGTCTTTCCGAAAAAATCGATTTTGTGATCTGTGACACACCAGGGGTTTGCGATACCAATGCCAACGCTTTTGCATACCTGGCCTCATATCTGGACAAACCCTTCTTCCAGTTAAACTATCCCTCAAGTATCGGTGATGACCGCAGCCAGAAATATCATGTGGATGATTACAAGGAAATGATCAAATTTGCAGAGCAGCACTCCGGCAATAAACTCGATTATGACCGCCTGGCTGAAGTGCTTGAAGAAGTTAACAAACAGGATGCCATGATTGCGGACCTTGAAGACATGCTATTACTCAAACCAACGCCGGTCCCGCCCATGTACAATCTGATGCTCTATGCGGGCCGCTTCTGCTTTTCCGGTCATCCGCAATACACAGAATTATTGGAATCCATGCTTAAAACCGCAAAAGAAAAAGCCGCAGCCGGTATTTCAGGCCTTAAAAGC
>JAHECJ010000292.1 GCA_024641805.1 Desulfococcus sp. | reverse complement strand
ACATGCCGCCGCCATACCACGGGACGTCGATTTTAATTTTGGGCCGCCCGTCGTCGCGTCGGTTCAGCAGGATGCTCGTGTCAATTTCATCATCAGAGAGATCCACCGGCGGTTTATCCGGAAATTTAAACCGCATGCGGTCAAACCCGCCGCCCGAGTCCCCCGTCTGATAATCATATTCATATGCATCAAGCGGCGGTTCGCCGGTTTCCGCCATTTTCCATGTGGCCAGAAGCATGTCCGACGGCCAGCGATAGTCGCCCAGCGCCTTGATCATGGGGTTCTCCACCATTTTAAGGGCTTTCTGCGGACATTGGTCGATACAGAAATGATCGGTTTTTTGGCAGGCGTTTCCGATGCACAAATAGCTTTTGGGCATGCCGAAAAGCTTGTAACCCGGTTTTTTCACATGGACATGATAGGGACATAGCTCCGCGCATTTGCCGCACCGGATGCAATCATCACTTCGGGAAATAATATATTTCGCAAACTCGTTGCGATACCGCGGCTTTGCCGGGTGAATCTCGCAACTGACGTCGACCTGCGGCACGAGGGTTTTGCAGGTGTTTTCCGGCAGGATATCGTTTAAGTTATTAAGCTTGTTTTCTTGTACCGAAAAGGGTTCCAAAGATCTCTTCCTCCATCTCTTCAAAAAACATTGCGCGCCCGACATCGCCCCGGAGCCGTCGGGCTTCACGCATTCCCATGGCGCCCATTAATTCAATCAACTGCAAATACCATGCGGCAATCAGATTTCTCATCCGCCCCGCGCCATAATCAAAATCGGCCTCTTCCAGTCCGGCAGGGCAGTATAGACCCGGTTTGCAGGTGCCGCACAACCGGCACTCCAGCGCGAGCATTAAGGGCAAGTGGGTTGATACCACATCCGTTCCGCACAGCAGCGCTTTGGCCATATGTTCCGGCAATGCGATGCCGCCACCGGAAATTAACGTCACCTGATCCCGCTGGCCGCTTTTGATCAGGGCGGTATGAATTTCACGAATCATATCCTTGATAAACCGGGGTTTTTTCACACCGATTTCATCGCCATTATAATCCGCCACGACATGAATGACATCGGCTCCCTGATCTACCAGTTCGATGGCGCGGGTGGACCCCTTCGCATCAAGCTTTACCCGGATGGCGACGACAATGCCGGGGCATGCTTTCTTTAATGCCGCCCGAAGATTCAGTGCCGATTCCGAATCCGGGATTTCCACCAGCCGGGTTTTTTTAAGAACCTCCGGCGGAATCTCCGGCGCTTCGGGATTTAAATGAAACGCGATGTTCGGCAGGTATTTATCCATATTTTGCCGCTGCTGGTCAGTTCCCAGTGCCGGCCATTTGGCGGAATCAAAAATAGCGATGATATCCGTCATCTTGACGGCTTCAAGAATAAACGGTTCGAGTTGCGGCAGGGTAAATTCCGGCGGATTCATATCAATAATCAAAGGTATCGGAATATCCAGAATCTCCGGAATCTCGGATGTAATTTTTCCATCATCAAAGCTCAGGTGCGCTGGTTTCTTGCCGATGTCCACGGAGGTGCTGATGTATTCCCTGCCGTGAATGCCGTCCCGGGTCGGCCGAACGATTTCCGACATGTCCGTCCACATGGAATCAAAACCCGCACCGGCAAATTTTCCCCGGTATCCTGCGCCGGAAACCGGAACCGAGGCGGTTTCCGCCTGCTGCCAGGTGGTCTGGATGATTTCCGGGGTCCAGTAATGGTTGCCCAGTTGCTCATATTCTGAATTGATGGTCAAACACAGAAGCTCTTTTGTACAGTTCTGCACGCAGGAAAAACAGCCCATGCATTCGAAAAAAAGGAAATTCGAATACTTCAGTGTTCGGATATAGTTCGATTCCTGCCGGTGCCGGTCGTAAACGCAGGCTTTCTTCACGCAATTATGGCACCGGGCACAGTCCTCACGCCAATCCACGATTCCGTATTTGCCGATACGCGGCAGTCTCGGCGGAATAGGCGTTGTCTTAATATGGTATTTTTCTGGCATATTTGCTTCTCTTTTTTAGAGTCCGGCTGCTTTGACAATCTCAGGCACCCGATGTTCTTTACCACCGGAAAGGATATGAATGCCTCTCACGCCGTCCAGTGACTGAATTTTTTTAATGGTCTCAATACAGATCGCCATACCTTCTTTGGCTTGGGCGGCGGCATCTCCGGCAGCCTTTAACCGGTCGATGACGCTGTCCGGAATCACGAGATCCGTATATTTTTCCCGCAGACTTTCAGCTTCCGCAGCGCTTTCAAGCGGCATCACGCCCGCGAGTATTGCTGTTTTGGATGTGATCCCAAGTTGGTTCGCTTTCTTGATCCACCCGGCAAAGGCATCCAGGTCAAATACGGCCTGGGTCTGGATAAACCGGGCGCCGGCTGCGACCTTTTTGGTCAGCCGTATCATGTTGAGTTCCAGGGGCTTCATGTCAGGGGTGGCCACGGCCCCGGCAAGAACTTTAAAATCGCCGGCGATCTTTGTGCCGTCCAGAAGCACGCCGTCATCATTCATCTGTTTCACCGCGGCAAGCAGCTGGATGGAATCGATATCGTATACGCTGGCGGACTGACGGCTTCCGGTCAGCGTCTGATGATGGCCGGACAGGCACAGCACATTTTTGATTCCAAGGGCGGCCGCACCTAAAAGATCGGACTGAAGCGCGATGCGGTTCCGGTCCCGGGTGACGATTTGATAGACCGGTTCAATGCCGGATTTCTCCAGGATGACGGAGCCCGCAAGGCTCGAAAGTATGGGGCCGTGGGGATTGTCCGCGACGTTGACCGCCGCCGGTCGGTCCTTCAAAAAACCGGAGGCGGTCTCTGCGGCTTTGCTGTCTGCGCCGGGCAGCGGAAGAAATTCGGCTGTAATAATAAAATTTCCAGCGGTTATCATGGTTTCAAGTTTGCTGATTTGTGGCATGTTTATCTCCCGGATGAAACCCGTATTTGGTTTTTAAAGTTTTCGATTTCTTCAAAAATATGTTTGACGCCATTTTCGGTGTTCTTCTGAATGACGCGAATGTGTCCCCGGCCCAGGCCGCTTTCGAAAAGCAAAGCATCCACCGCTTCGACCCTCTTTTGGGCGCGCAAATTCCCTTCCAGGAATTTACAGTCCCCATGATGGCAGGTGATCACGACGACGCCGTCCGCCCCTTTTTCAACCGCTTTCAGCAAATAAAGAAGATTCACCTTTCCGGAACAGGGCAGGCTGACGGTCTTGATATCATCTGCGCCCGTTTCACCGGCGTTTTTCCGGAGCGCAGCCGCATCCAGGGCGTTCGCGCAGTAAAACAGGACGATGTTTAATGGCTTATTGGTCATTACAGTAACCCTTAAATGCGATGATCTTCACGGACGATGACCCGGCATCCCCCGCCATGGCCCGGTTCCCAGTTTTTGGGCGGCGCTATTTCGGTTAATCGCTCAAGCTGGCCGATGCCTTTCAGTCGGTGATAGATGAGCTGCCAAGCGCAGGGACGGTCCGGACGGACTTCGCAGCGGTCTTCCCTGGATCCGCCGCAGGGGCCGTTCAGCATCTGCTTGGCGCACCGGGTAATCGGGCAGATCCCGCCGTATTGATGCAATACGCAAGCTCCGCAGGCCGCGCATTTTTCCGCCCAGATTCCCCGGTCTTCGAGAATGCCGATGAATGCGGTATCGAGCCCCGCGTATATCGGCTTTTTGGCATAACGTTCAGCCAGCGCCTGAACACCGGCACCGCATCCCAGAGACAGGACGGCGTCATTCCGGTTAATGGCATCCGTTGCTTCTTCGATAAATACATTGTCGCACTGGCGTTCAATGGTGAGTTCCTCGATTTCGAAATCAAGCCCATGGATATTGGACGCGATGCGCAGGGCGGATGAAATGATGCTGACTTCCCGCTCCCCGCCGGCAAGACAAACAGTCACGCAGGTGCCGCACCCCAGCACCAGAATTTTTTTATGGTCTTGCAATATTTCAACAAGATCGGGAATGCTTTTTCTTTCAGCGACGATCATGAATGGATCTCCTGTTTCGGTAATGATTTGGCCTGTTTCATTTTTAAGAGTCCCAGCGGATTGGGTCCGAGTTTCCGGACCGTTTCAATCATATCCTTGACCATGGGAACAAAAATACCGGCGTCTGCGGCCCCAAGGTTGACCATCCTGAGACGTTCTTTTTCAAATCCGGCTTCCGACAGTATCTGGCGGGCATAATTGACCCGTCGTTTTGCCATGTAATTTCCTTCGCTAAAATGGCAGCTGCCTTCTTCGCAACCGGCCACCAGAACCCCGTCCGCACCGTTTTCAAAGGCTCTCATGAAATATTCAACCTCGAGCTTGCCGGTGCAGGGCGTTCGGATGATACGAATATTCGGCGGATATTGAAGTCGCATCGAAC
>JAHECJ010000291.1 GCA_024641805.1 Desulfococcus sp. | reverse complement strand
AGATGACGGCGTCGCCGCCGGTTGCCCTGTGATTGTTGCCGAAGGCATTGCGGGATATGTCCTGACTGCGTCTTCTCGGGATGCGAAAGTTATCCTGATCATTGACCGAAACAGCTCGGTGGACGCCCTTGTTCAACGTACGCGGGCTCGCGGACTTGCACAGGGTGTAAATAAAGATTTGTGCAGATTCGATTATGCCCTGCGAAAACTTGATATCAAAATTGGAGATACTATTGTTACCTCCGGTTTTGACGGTATATACCCGAAGGGTCTTAGAATCGGATATGTATCGAAGGTTATTCGAAGAAACTCGGGACTTTTTCAGGATATTGAACTGACCCCCTATGTGGATTTCGCCAAGCTTGAAGAAGTCATGATTATTTTAAGTCCTCCGCCTCAGGATGTTGTGAGTGAGTGATGCATTTTCTGGTGTATTTTATTTTTTCTGTTTTGCTGATCAGCATACAGACCACCTTTTTGCCGGCCTTTCCAAGATTTTTCGCTCAGTATGACCTGTTAATACCCTTTGTGGCATATCTGACCCTGTTCCGGTCAAGTATCGGCATGTTGCCGGTAATTTTAATTTCAGGATGTATGATGGATCTGCTATCCGGGGGACCGTTTGGGATTTATACCAGCACGTATATATTAATTTTGATTTGTTTCCGAAATGCGACGATTTATTTCCATTTTAAAAAGACGATTTTATTCCAAATTGTTATTATTTTCTCGGTTCTGATGGAAAATCTCATTTCTGGTATCGTCATTTCACTTCATGACTTCTCCCTCGAATTTTCACTTTATGCCGCCGGCATTTTGGTTACCCAGTTTATATGGGTTTTTATTTCCAGTCCGCTTATTTACTTCATGTTTGATTTGATATTTAACGGGATTGATAAATTAATTACCGGCGGCTTGAGAGAGAAGACTTGAATTTTTTTATTTAGATTTTTCAAAAATGCGTTCTAAGGAAATATGGGACCGGGGAAAAATATCCATAAGTATTTTTATAACGTCGACAGCGACTGGTATAAAAGACGATTGTTCGGCATCATGATTTTTACCCTGATATCCTTTGGTATTTTGGCCGCACGCCTGTTTTATCTTCAGATTATTCAAGGCGACCTTTACTTTAAGATGTCAAAAAACAACTGTATCCGCATCCAGCGTGTTAAACCCGTCCGGGGCCTGATTTTTGACCGTAATGGAAAGTTGCTTGTCGAGAATCGGCCTTCATTTGATTTAAGCGTGATTCCCTGTGATGCTAAACCATTAAGCCAGACACTGAAAAAATTATCAGGATACGTCCCGGAATTTGCAGATGAAATAATCCTGAAAATAGAAAACAATAAATTCGGATATGGATATCGGCCGGAACTTTTGAAACAAGATATCGGCCGGGACGCCCTGGGATGCATTTCCGCGCACCGATTCGAACTGCCGGGAATCGTCATTGATACAAATGCTATGAGGAATTATGTCTATGGTGACTTGTCTTCACATCTGATCGGTTATTTAGGAGAAATTAGCTCAGAAGAACTGAAAAGCGGTGATTCCCGGTATAAGGAAGCAGGGGATTTTGTCGGAAGATACGGCGTTGAAAAATCCTATGATGCATATTTAAGCGGGATTCCCGGTGGCAGAATCGTTCAGGTGAATGCCAACGGCCAGGTCGTTCAGGTACTCGACACCGTTGAACCGGAACCCGGGCGTAATGTTTATTTAACCATTGATTATGATCTGCAGATCACCGCCAAGGCACTCCTTAAAGACAAGGCGGGCGCTATAATCGCGATGGATCCGTCTTCCGGCGAAATTCTGGCGATGGCCAGCAGTCCGACATTCAATCAGAATGATTTTGTCAATGGATTCTCCTCCGAGCAGTGGCAATGTCTGGCTTCCGACCCCGATCGTCCGATGATGAACAAGGCCGTTCAGGGGGAATACCCGCCTGCGTCAACGTACAAAGTTGTTACTGCCATTGCAGGGCTTGAGGAAGGAATCATTGATGAGAATACGACATTTTATTGTCCTGGAAGCTATCAATACGGCAACCGGGTTTTCGGTTGCTGGAAAGAGCAGGGGCACGGAAAGGTCAATGTGATCGATGCGCTGGCCCAATCCTGTGATGTCTTTTTTTATCATGTTGGGAAGAAACTAGGAGTAGATCGTCTGGCATGGTATGCTAAAAGATCCGGTTTGGGGTCGAAAACAGGCATCAATCTTGATCGGGAGTCTGATGGCCTGATTCCCACTGCCGCGTGGAAGAAAAAGCGGACCGGTATATCCTGGCAGGGAGGAGAAAACCTTTCCATTGCCATCGGACAAGGATATGATCTGGTCACGCCGCTTCAACTTGCGGTTTTATTCGGGGCCATTGCAAACGGCGGAACCGAGTTCCGGCCGCAGATTTTAAAATCGATTCAAACGGTGGAGGGACAGGTTGTCAAGACCGGTCAGAAGGAAATGATCGGAAGGCTCCCGGTCAGACTGAAAACGCTTGATCTGGTCAGAAAAGGATTAAAAGAAGTGGTGCACAGTAAACACGGCACCGCCCGCGGGTATGTTTATGATAATGAGATTGACATCAGCGGCAAGACCGGGACCGCCCAGACGGTCAGCCGCCGTTTGGAAAAGGACCGGAAAAAAAAGAAAAATACTGTTTCTTTTGAGTCTCATGCATGGTTTGTCGGTTATGCGCCCAGTGATAATCCTGAAATCGTCGTTTCCGTTCTTGTGGAACATGGAATTCACGGTTCCAGCGGTGCCGGTCCCATTGCAAAGGAAATGATTGTTTCATATCTAAAAGGTATGATAGACAAGTCGTCAGTTAAATCGGAACAATGAATTATAATTAAGGAGAACCCCTTGCGATGTCAGGTTCAGATACCCATAGCGACAATGAAAATGTAGTAAAGGAAGTTTCTGTTCCACCGAATTTTATTCGTTATATTATTGACGATGATATGCAGACCGGGAAATACGACGGCCGCGTCGTGACCCGATTCCCACCGGAACCGAACGGATATCTGCATATCGGTCACGCAAAATCCATTTGCCTGAATTTCGGACTTTCAATTGAATATAGCGGTTCCTGTCATTTACGATTTGATGACACGAATCCAGGAAAAGAAAATGTTGAATTCGTGGATGCTATAAAAGAGGACGTAAAATGGCTGGGATTTAACTGGAACGAACACCTTTATTTTACATCCGATTATTTTGACCGGCTTTTTGATTATGCTGTTCGGCTGATTAAAATGGGCAAGGCATATGTGGACAGCCAAAGTGCTGAAGAGATCCGGCAGAACAGAGGGACGCTGAAAGAACCCGGGATTGACAGTCCCGATAGAGACCGGCCGGTGGAAGAGAATCTGGAATTGTTTCAGAAAATGAAAGACGGTGAGTTCGATGAAGGGGCATGTATCCTGCGCGCCAAGATTGACATGGGGTCGCCGAATATCATCATGAGAGACCCGGCGCTGTACCGCATCCGAAAAGCGCATCACCATCGCACAGAAGATCAATGGTGTATTTATCCCATGTATGATTTTGCTCATTGTCTTTCGGATTCCATTGAGGGGATTACACATTCCGTCTGTACCATTGAATTTGAAAATAACCGTGAACTGTATGACTGGATATTGAATACCCTTGACGTATATCATCCACAGCAAATTGAGTTTGCGAGGCTGAATTTGAGTTACACGGTGTTGAGTAAAAGAAAACTGATTGAGTTGGTGGAAAAAAATCACGTGTCGGGCTGGGATGATCCGAGGATGCCGACGATATCCGGTCTGCGTCGGCGCGGCTATACGCCGGAAGCGATCAGAAATTTCTGTGAACGCATCGGTGTTGCCAAGCGCGACAGCACCGTTGACCTTGCATTGCTGGAATATTGTATCCGTGAAGATTTAAATAAAAAAACACATCGTGTCATGGCCGTCTTAAATCCGCTCCGGGTGGTGATCGACAATTACCCGGAGGACCAGGCAGAAGAACTCGATGCCGTAAACAATCCTGAAGACAGCAGTATGGGAACCCGTAAAATACCTTTTTCAAAAGTGTTTTATATTGAACAGGAAGATTTTTTAGAAGATCCGCCCAAGAAATTTTTCCGTTTGTCACCCGGCCGGGAAGTCCGGTTACGATATGCTTATTTTGTCACCTGTACAGATGTTATTAAAGACGATTCTGGTAATGTCGTCGAATTGCGCTGTACCTATGATCCTGCCACCCGGGGCGGAGATGCACCGGATGGGCGAAAAGTAAAATCAACCCTTCACTGGGTATCTGCCCGACATGCGATCAACGCGGAAGTCCGGTTATATGAAAATCAGTTTACCGTTGAAAATCCCTCGGCCGCAGACGATTTTAAGACTACGTTGAATGAATCATCG
>JAHECJ010000290.1 GCA_024641805.1 Desulfococcus sp. | reverse complement strand
GCCCGAAGGCGATGGACGGATAAATGCGTTGGGCTGGACGGACAGCTTCTCCATTCGCGTTTTGTCTCCCATGATGCTTCCGCCGCTGTGCGTGCTACTCGGATCAACCGCCAGTATTGCCACCCGGTGATCACGTTCAACGAGTTTCATCCCCAGACTTTCAATGAATGTGCTTTTACCGACGCCAGGTACACCCGTAATTCCCAGTCGAACGGAATTACCCGTTAACGGTAATATGCGCTCCATGACAGCTGCAATCAGCTCCTGATGATTTGACAGAGAACTTTCGATCAGGGTAATGGTCTTGGCAAGGATCTTGCGATTGCCGGCACAAACCCCCTGAACATAATATTCAGGATCGACTTCCATTATCTGTTTTCCAGCGCGTTCAATACCTGATTGGCGGACTCTGTTATGATACTCCCCGGCCCGAAAACCTTTGTCACGCCGGCATCATAGAGGAAATCATAATCAGCCGGGGGGATAATACCGCCGACGACCACCATGATATCATCACCGCCCTCCCCTTTCAGGGCAGAGATCAATTCAGGAACCAGAATTTTATGACCGGCCGCCAGACTGGATACCCCGACCACGTGAACGTCATTTTCAATGGCCATGCGCGCCGCCTCGGCAGGCGTCTGAAACATTGGGCTGATGTCCACATCAAAACCAAAATCCGCAAAAGCGGTAGCAACGACCTTGCTGCCCCGGTCATGTCCGTCCTGACCCATTTTGGAGACCAGTATTCGCGGTCTTCGGCCTTCTTTTAATGCAAAATCATCGGTCCGTTTCCGAAGAGATGCAATGATTTCACTGCCCTGATATTCCGCGGCATAAATGCCGGATATGCATTGCGTGGTGGCCACATAACGGCCAAAAACCTTTTCCATGGCATCGGATATTTCGCCAACAGTGGTCCGCAACCGGACTGCATTAATGCAGACTTCCAGTAAATTTCCCCCGGTTTCAGCACACCTGGTAACGGCGGCAAGGGCTTTTTCGACCGCTGCTTTATCCCTTTTTTTCTTAATCTCTTTCAGCCTGGCCACCTGCTGATCACGGACCTCCGTGGATATTTCACGGACTTCCATGGGGGCTTCGTCTTCGACCAGGTATTTATTGACACCTACAATCACATCTTTTCCCTGATCAATCCGTGCCTGACGCCGGGCGGAAGACTCTTCGATCCTCATTTTCGGCATGCCGGAAACAATCGCCTTTGCCATTCCCCCCAGTTTTTCCACTTCATCGATTATTTTACGGGCCTTTTGAATAATAGAGTGTGTCAGCGATTCCACATAATACGATCCCCCCAGCGGATCGACTACCCGTGTGACCTGGGACTCCTCCTGAACGATGATCTGCGTATTTCTGGCCACCCGGGCGGACAGGTCAGTGGGCAGACTGACGGCCTCGTCAAAGGAGTTGGTATGCAGGGATTGGGTTCCGCCTAAAACCGCTGCGAGACATTCAAGCGTTGTCCGGATAATATTATTATAGGGATCCTGCTGGGTCAGGCTCCAGCCTGAGGTCTGGCAATGGGTTCTGAGCATCAGTGAGTCGGGATTTTTGGGATTAAACTGCTTCATCAGGTCCGCCCATAAAAACCGGGCAGCCCGGAGCATGGCGATTTCCATAAAGAAATTCATGCCGATGCCGAAGAAAAAAGACAGGCGCGGAGCAAAATCATCGATATCGAGTCCGGCTTTTAGGGCAGCTTTTACATATTCAATACCATCCGCAATCGTAAAGGCGGTCTGGAGCACCGAATCCGCACCCGCTTCCATCATATGATAGCCGCTGATGCTTACCGTGTTATATTTTGGCATATTTTTTGAGCAGTAGCCGATAATATCGGAAACAATCCGCATGGACGGTTCCGGCGGATAGATATAGGTATTGCGGGTCAGGTATTCTTTTAAAATATCGTTCTGAATCGTTCCCATGAGCTTATCCTGAGACACGCCCTGTTCTTCGGCAGTGACAATGTAACCGGCAAGCACCGGCAACACAGCGCCGTTCATGGTCATGGAAACCGACATTTTATCCAAGGGGATTCCGTCAAACAATATTTTCATATCCTCGACCGAATCGACCGGGACACCGGCCTTGCCGACATCGCCGGTCACCCGGGGATGATCGGAATCATAGCCGCGATGGGTGGGTAAATCAAACGCCACCGACAGCCCTTTTTGACCGGCCGCCAGGTTTTTCCGGTAAAACTGATTTGATTCTTTCGCCGTCGAAAAACCGGCATACTGGCGGATGGTCCAGGGCCGGTTCGTATACATGGTTCCACGAACCCCCCGGACAAAAGGATCGAATCCCGGAAGAATATTAACGAAATCGATGTGTTCTAAATCTTCTGCAGTATATAACGGTTTAATGTCAATTTCTTCGGGAGTCGGTTTCGTCAGCGATTCCACCGGTGTTCCCCGCAACTCTTTTTCCGCAAGCTTTTGCCATGTTAATATATCCGGATGATCAGCCATATCCTTGCTCCTTGTTAAAATTCCGCGCTGATATAAATTGTTAAAAAAATATTATCTTTCACATAATTCGACCAGGACGCCAAAGGTCGCTTTTGGATGCAGAAATGCAATTTTAGCGCCTCCGGCGCCTTTTCGAGGTGTTTCATCAATCAATCGAATACCCTTTTGTTTGAGTTCTGCCAGGGCATTTTCGATATTTTCTACCCGAAATGCGATATGCTGAATTCCTTCGCCTTTTTTTTCAATAAACTTAGCAATCGGTCCATCCGGTGCCGTTGACTCCAATAATTCGACTTCGCTTTCGCCCACCGGAAAAAATGCGGTTTTGACTTTTTGCGCCTCGACGGTTTCGTCTCCTTCAAAGTCCAATCCCAGAATATCCGACCAGAAATTTTTACCATCGCTGATGCGGTTCACGGCAACCCCGATATGATCAATCTTGAGTATTTTCATACCAAACTCCTTTACATCATATGAATCTTAAATATTACAGGTTCAATTTGGATTATTTGATCTCTACAACAATTGCGGTACCAAAAAAAATAAATCAGTTTTTCTTTTTAATGCCTTCAAACAAAATTTCGCACAGGTTATCCGCCATCACATCCCCATCAATAGCATGTCCAAATATGATGGCCGGAAGACAGTAATGTTCAATGGAGCCCAGGATAAACTGGCGGATACTTGACGGCGCAATATCATCTCGAATCGAACCGCTTGTGATCCCCTCTTCAATTATTTCTAACAGCAGACCGGCATACCGTTTAACAATCTGATAGGTTTCACTCTCAAAATATCCAGGGAAATTGCGAACTTCAAGCAGTTGAATTTTTGAAAATACCCGGTCATCATTATAATAATGAATTGAGGCCCACACGAATTTCCGGATTTTGTTAATCGCCCCTTTAATCCCTTTAAGATCAAACATAAGGTTTGAGACAAACTCATTCAGATATTCCGACAACACTGCATGAAGCAGTCCCCTCTTGTCATTAAAATGGCGGTATATCAAAGCTTCATTTACGCCGGCCACTCGGGATATCTCAGCAGTGGTAATTGAATTAAAATCCTTGTCCCGAATAAGCAGCTTCAACGCCTGGACTATCTTTACGCGGCTGGGCGGCACCGATACCTTTACCGGGGTTGGATCAAGGGATTTATTTTTGGATGGTTCATTCATTTTTTCGACATTATCTTTTTTCATGTAAGTATGTATTACTTATATAAAAGAATATGTCAATATATTTTTAAAAATATTATATAATCAATTGATATATATTATTTTTAAGATATTTTTTTTTATTTAATAGCGTAAGCTTCGCTTACTTAATCGCAAAATAATCAATTGAACATCGAATGGGAAATTGAAAATATTGATCGGAAATATTGGGCAGTGCAGCCGGAAAAACAGAGAGGCGCAATTCGAAAAAATTGGCATAATTTCAATTAAATATTTTTAATGGCAGTCCGGGCACCGGACATAAATCTGTCGAAACAGCCCCTCAAAATGATACTATGTTTATTTAATGCAGACTTTTCGTACTTCAATAAGATCGGCATTCCCTTGAAATATTTTTTCAATACCATCCTGTTTAAGGGTAGTCATTCCTTCGGATATCGCCTGGTCCCGGATTTGAGCCATCGTCGACCGGGTTTGTATCATCTCCTTGATCCGATCCGTCCCCATTAAAAGTTCATGAATACCCATTCGGCCGCGATAACCGGTATTATTGCACACATCACATCCTTCCGGCTTGTACAATGTGAGATCACTGGTATACGGGATATTGACGTTCTTTTTAAATAATTCCGGGTCATATTCCCTGACCAGTTCATCGTATTCTGATCTAGTCGGATTCACGGGTTTTTTACAGTTTTTGCATAGGGTTCTCACCAAACGCTGGG
>JAHECJ010000289.1 GCA_024641805.1 Desulfococcus sp. | reverse complement strand
CAAGCCCTGCGCAGGTCGTTTCTGACTGGCCAACAAGCTTATATGCATCCAAAGGAACTTCTTTCCCCTTTACCGACATTTTACCAAGCGACTCAAATGAGAAATACTGGCTCACAAGTTTATATGTAAGAGGAGAAACAAAGATGGTTCCCGGTTCTGCCATGCTTTCCATTCGGGCGGCTAAATTTGTGGTGTCACCGATTGCGGTATAATCCATACGCAGGTCATCCCCGATAGACCCAACGATGACCGGCCCGGAGTTTAATCCGATGCGCATTGTAAACTCCAGCCCGAATTTTGCTTTTAGCATTTCACCGTATTCTTTAATGGCACATTGTATAGCAATAGATGCCTGGCAGGCATTAAGGGCATGCTTTTCCAGGGCAACGGGGGCTCCGAATAATGCCATCACACCGTCTCCGGTGAACTGATTGATGGTGCCCTGGTGATTGTGAATTTCGTCTAGTAGGATTTTAAAACAGCCTTCCATGAGCTGGTGAACCTGTTCCGGGTCCAGTTTTTCAGACATCGAGGTAAAGTTGGCCACATCGGCAAAAAGAACTGTCACGCGTTTCCGCTCGCCCTCCATGGCACTCCGGGTGGTTAGGATTTTGTCCGCCAGGAATTTGGGAGTGTAGGAATGAGGCTGACTGAGGTCGATGAGAAAGGATCGGGATTTTTCTTTCAGTGGATGTGCGCAGTTTCCGCAGAATTTGTGATCTTCCGGGTTATCGTAGTTGCATTTTGAACACTTCATCTGAAACACCTCATGCGAACTGTCGTTATTTGATACTTATGGGTTTAAAGAAAAATCACTACTTCCTTTTTGTCTTTGCGAGATAAGAGGAACGAAGCAATCCCTTATTGTGATGAGATTCCTCCGTTCGAAACTCCCTCGAAAATGAGTTAAGAAGAAAATTTTGTGGAATTCCGTTATCCGGATAATGCTTTGATCATCTCTTCAGTCTGGTCCGGAGTGGCGATGGGATGCACTTTGAATTTGCAGAATGGAACATATTGCTGAAGGCCTTTCATGACCTCCAGTTCAGAGCCCACATTAACAGCATATCCATGAAGTTCTCCGACAAATGCGCCCCAGTCTTTTGTGAGTCCCTTTTTCATATCCTGCCTGACCATGGCCATCAGGATGCTCCACCCCGCACTGCGTTCTTTGGGATCAATCGGAATTTTTGACTGATCCACTTCCCATAATACGAGATATTTTCCCATGATATTTCCTCCTGTTTGACCGTCAATCTGTTGATTAACGGTCTCTTAAGGCTAATTTTTATCCTTCCAAAAGGTGCTTAAACGTTTCCAGGGTATGCTTGATATCTTTCACGCCCTGCTTGACAACAAAAGGCTCCGCGAATTTTCCCAGCACCGGTACCGGGATAGTGTATTCCACCAACAGGTCGACCTTGGTGCCTTTTCCTTCCCGGGTAAATTTCCAGGTCCAGACCGACTCGATTCCGGCTGTACTTTTGGTCACAACTTTCTGGTTCGCCACCTCTTCGGTAATCTTACTCTCGCCCGTAAACTTGATGCCGATGAATTTATACGTCCATTTGAAAGTTTTTCCGACACCGTCACCCTTAATGTCACTCACATCTATCAAAAGCGGCATCCACTCAGGAAGTCTCTCGGTATCCTGCAAAAGCCCGAATACTTTTTCAACGGGCGCATTAATAACGATGGTTCCTTCCGCTTTTACCATTATTTTATCCTCCTTATCTTTATACGTTTAAAGTAAGGCTGAAATTCGACAATTCCCGTCGGATAGCGGTGAAAGCATTATGGCTTTTGAAAAGCGAATCTGGTGTCAAGCATTAAAGATGATGAAATATTAATTTAAGATTCTCAGTGCCTCAGTATATTTTTCTGTCCAGCCGTCAGCTCCGCAGTCGCTAAAAATTTTGACTGCGAGAGTCAGGTTTTCCCTGACTCTCGGAATATCGTTTTTCCGGTTAAAAAGTTCCGCGTAGAGGGCGTGGTCTTGTCCCAACTGGAACATCATGTTGTTTTTTCTGTCAGCTGTGATGGCCTGTTTGATCCAAATTTCTGATTCGGATGCATGTTGTTTGTCGAAGTTCAGCAGGGCTTCTCCAACAAACCGCTTCATCCAGCCGTCATACATATTAATTTTATTGTTTCTGACATACTCAAATAAAGATTCAAAATCTGTATCCAGCTCACTTCTCATTATTTTTGCTCTTGCCGCAGCGATTTTGTTCAAATTCATCCATGATGGAATATGTCTGTTCTGTTCATAAAGCCAAACCGCTTTTTCATAATGATCAGCTGATTTAGGGTAATCTCCGGCAGCGAAAAAGACTTCCCCCAGATAGTGATGCACAACCGAATTGTAAGCAAATAAGTTGATCCGTTCGCAAAAATCGACACTTTTTGAAAGGTAGTTTTTGGCTTCATCCATAAAGCCCTTATAATAACAGGTGGCGCCGTGACAGCACATCGAAACGGCCTGTGAATAAATATCACCAATCTCCTCGGCAATCCCAACCGCCTCCGTACTGGTTTTGTAGGCTAAATCAATTTTCCCCATGCTGTTATGCACAAAAAAAACAATCAGGCTTTTAACCTGCGCGGTTCCCCATCGGCTGTCTGCTTTTGCGGTTAGATCAAGGGCCTTCTCAAAACAGGTCAGGGCTTTTTCGTGATCGCAATTCAAGGAAAAAGCCAATCCCAAACCATCATTTGCCATTACCATGGAAATGAATTCGTTGACTTCTTCTGAAATTTTTAATGCTTTCCTTAGCTGCCCAAATGCATTTGGAAGATCTTCTTCAATCCAGCAGCTGTGGCTTCCCAAAATAGTGTAAATCTGGCAGAGTCTTTTCTTGTAATCATGTTTTAACGCCAGATCAATAATCGGTGAAACCGTGTCTTTTGCATCAACATTCAGATTGATCTGACTCAGATAAAGTCCGAGAACCGTCCGGGCATCGATGATTTTTTTCTGAATCTCTTCTGTTTGCGGAAGTTTCTCAAGGCAGGCCACGCGTTTTTTGCCGGCAGCGATGGCATCATTTATCGAGGCTGTGTTTAATGCTTTCTTTGCCGTCAATCGAGAGTATTCGGCACCTTTTAAATAATTTTCACTTTGAATAAAATGTTCAGACAGTATTTCGTAATGCTCATCAATACTGTTTTTAAATAAATTCTCAATCGCATTGCCGATTTCCTGGTGAAGCCGCTTTTTTTTGCTGCTCAATATCGACTCATAGACAACCTCCCGGGTGAGGGCATTTTTAAATATATAGGTCGATTGGGGATAGATGCCTCGCTCGTAGACCAGTTCCGAGTCTTTTAATGCTGACAGCCGGGACAAGAGTTCCTGGTCGGAAAGAGTGGTCACTTTTCTGATTAATTCGTAGCTGAATTCCCGTTCGATGGCAGACCCGATTTGGAGAAGTTCTCTGGCGCCCTCGCTTAGCGAATCCACCCGCGCCATAATCACTTCCTGGATTGTTGAGGGGATGGTGATATTTTTAATATCTTTTGCCAGAAAGTATGTTTTTTTATTTTTTTCAATTATTTTGAGGTCTTTCAGGGATTTTACAAATTCTTCAATAAAAAATGGAATGCCTTCCGCTTTTTCAAGAACCAGTTCTTCAATTCTGGTATCGACTTTTTCCATATTCAGAAGATGAGATACCATTGCCAGGCTTTCCCTGTTGGAAAGACGGTTCAAGTTGATCTGGCTGTGGTATGATTTCCCGCCCCACGTCTGTATATACTCCGGCCGGTATGTGAATATTAAAAATATTCTTGCGCCCGAAATGCTTTCAAGCAGGACCTTGAAATACTCCTCGGAACTTCGGTCAATCCAGTGCAGATCTTCTATGGCGATAACCAGGGGCCGGATCTCGGAACCTTTTAAGGTGATTTTGCTTACCGACGACATGATGCGGTCTTTTCTGGCCTCGGAACTCATGGGAATACGGTTAATCCCGCTTTCCTTGACTGATAATAGTTCCAGAACATATGGAAGAGCAGTATTTTTTTCAATACCAAGTGCTTGCAGACCTATCTCAACTTTTTCACGTATCTGGGTGCAATTATCATTATCCAAAATATTAAAATTTGATTTTAAAACATCAATAACCGGATGATAGGCGACTCCCCGGCTGTAGGACAAGCATTTTCCCTCCAGAAACGTTGCGTCCTCATTGGATATTGTTTTCCGGAATTCGTACAAAATTCTCGATTTCCCCACGCCGGCTTCGGCCATTATGGAAAAGGCCTGACCTCTGCCGGTCTTGGATCTTTCATATCCATCCAGCAGTAACTCAAGTTCGCGTTCCCGTCCGATAAACGGTGTCACTCCCCGTTCAGCGCTGACGTCAAAACGGGTCCGCCGGCTGCTGGTGGTAATCACCCGATAAAG
>JAHECJ010000288.1 GCA_024641805.1 Desulfococcus sp. | reverse complement strand
GCTCATCTTTATACCGTTTTCAAAACTTGGACACATGCTGTTCTTCTGGCTTTCCAGATCATATATGGGTGCCGAATTCGGTGAAGTTCTCAACACAAAAGACTGGTAACACATTCAACTGAAAATTCCTTCGCGTAAACGACAATCGACAAATTATTTTTCAGGAAATTAAAATGAGAATAAAGCTTTTTTGGATCACAGGCATTTGCTTTTTCGCTCTTTCGGCCGCCGGCATGAATACAGTACTGGCCGAGGAAAAGCTTTTTATCATCTCTAATGATGATGTTTTCGGCACTTTAAAAAGATCTGCGGTTGAATTTCCCCATAATCTCCACATGGAAGTTTTTGCTGAAGAAGAATGCGGTGTCTGTCATCATTCCTATGATGAAACGTCCGGATCATTAACTTACGAAGCTGGAGATGAAATAAGTTGTAAGGAATGCCATGCAATGGAAAAAAAAGGCAACATACCTGCTTTACGGGAAGCATACCACGGAAGTTGCACGGTGTGTCACAGAAATACCATCAAAGAAAAAGCCGGCAAATCGGGTCCCACAACTTGCGGTGAATGCCACAAAAAAAAGGGCGATTGATTAATTCATGAGCTAACACGCTCATATTCCATTGTTGAATAGTCAACACAGCCATCTTGCCTTATTGCATTTGAAAAAAATCATACCGGGTAATATTAGTAAATGGAGCATATAATGGAAAACAACCATAACGTTGATGAAACAATTGCAGAAAGCACAATTTACGATGATCCAGACAAAAAGTTAACGAAGATGCTATCCGCACTCAGATTGAATGTCAGCAGCAAAATGCTGTCAATGATGCAATCCTGCATTAACTGCGGATTGTGTGCGCAGGCATGCCACTATTATATTTCAACAGGAAACCCCGATCTTACTCCGGTTGCGAAACTGAAAAAATTTACCACTGTATATAATAGATATTTTCACCCTGTCAAATCCCGGCTACCTTTGATCAGAGGAAATGAAGCATCTCTGAATTCAAAATTAAAGAATCTCTATAAGGCGGCTTTTGAGGACTGCACTATATGCGGCAAATGCGCTGTTGATTGTCCCATGGGTATCCATACCGGCGAAGTAATGATTTTGGCGAGATCCATGTTTACAAGCATCGGCAGGCTGCCTTCCGGGCTGGATGAACCCGTCCGGGTTTCAATAAAGGAAGGCAATTATGCCGGTTTAACAGGTGAAGATGTCGTCGAGACCCTTGAATGGATCAAGGAGGAAATGGAGGATGACATTGATGATGAAAATTTTAAAATCATTGTTGATAAAAAAGACGCCGAAGTCCTTTTTATGCCCCATCCGCTGGAAATCAGGGATATACCATTTCTGCTGATGTATTATATCAAAATTATGCATGCGGCGGGAGAGGATTATACCTTCTCTTCCTATGGATTTGACACGGTAAATTACGCCTATTATCAGGGCAACAAAGAAAACATGATGAAGATCGTCCAGCGGGTACTGGACGCGAGAGAAAAGCTCCAGGCCAAAAGTATTGTTTTATCCCCGTGTGGTCACGGTTTCAGGGCCATACGATTTGAAGCGGAAAAATATTTTGGCAAAAAACACAAATTCCCCGTCAAATCATTTATACAGCGTGTCGAAGAATACGTTACATCAGGGAGGATTAAGCTTAAAAAAGACGTTTTTGAAGGCCCCATCACATACCATGATCCATGCAATATTGCCCGTCGGGGAGGCATTATTCAAGCACCCCGCACCATATTAAAAACGCTAACGACGCAATTTGTAGAGATGGAACCCCATGGCGCATTAAATTACTGCTGCGGCGGCGGCGGCGGCTTGGCAGCCACAGCAACAACCGGACAAATACGCATGGAAATGGGCAAGGCAAAAGCCGAACAGATACGGAAAACCGGTGCCAAAATCGTTGCAACATCATGCTTTAACTGTCTGACCCAGATACGCTCCTTAAATGAACATTATCACCTTGGCATTGAAGCCAAAAACTTTGCCGAAGTTGTTGCCGGTTCGATCATCAGCTGAAGCTGACAGAATAGCCTTTTGTTGGTGATTGAAATACTTCGTGACTCTTCCCGACTTCTTCTTCATTTGCCTTATGCGCGAAATCGTCTTCTTCTTCAAATTAGTCTTAGAATACGCCGAGGGGCCCGACTCCTGCTTTTAAATCGCAGTACAAATATCCATCAGGATTCAATGCCAGGAAATAGGAAGGCATGAAAAATCCTTCGAAAAACAATCTGATAATCGATTGACTTTTTTCCGCACTATATTCAATTCGGAATAGAAAACGGAAAAATGAGAAACGAACCGGAATAATGGCGTGTCAGCCAAGATCCGCGGATAACAAAATCCGGCCCCCGTTGCGCAAAAGTTCGCTTTGAGCGGCTTTATAATTTTCCTCATCCAGAGGCCTGGCGGCATCGGCGATCAGAACAGCGGAAAAGCCGCTTTTCAAGGCGTCTTTGAGGGTATAATAAACGCAGATATCTCCGGCCAGCCCGCAGCCGTGAACCTCAGTGACGCCCTTTTCCCTGAGATATCCCGAAAGTCCAGTGCTTCTGAGATGGTGATTATCATAAAAAGCACTGTAGCTGTCGGTTTCCGGATCAACCCCCTTGCGGAAGATCGCTTCCACAGGCCGAAGATCGAGTCCCGGATGAAAGTCGGCTCCGGATGTGCCCTGGACACAATGGTCCGGCCAGAGCGTCTGGGGAATACCATTCAAATCCATGGTTTCAAAGGGGCGCCGTCCTTTGTGATTTGAGGCGAAGCTCTTGTGCCCGGGCGGATGCCAATCCTGGATGGCCACCACGAGGTCAAATTTCCCTGAGATCTTGTTGATCACCTCGATGATGGCGTCTCCTTCCGGCACGGCCAAAGACCCGCCGGGAATGAAATCATTTTGTACATCACCGATAATCAAGGTTTTCATCACATACTCTCCTTGAGTTAGGTCCCTTTGTGAAGGGCGATCAGCCTGTCCCGTTCCTTTTTGAGGCGGTCGCTGATGCCGATCTTGTAGATATGCGGATTTTCAAAGCGTTTATACTCTTCAGGCAGCTCATTGACCCGGCTCCTGGAATATCGGGCAATTTCCTGCACGGACGCGGGAGGGGCCACCCGCCTGCCGTTTTCCATGACCTTATGCAGCAGCGGTTCCTTTGCGTATGTCCCGATAGCAAGGGATTTCAGTGGATCAAAGGGGTGATGCATGCGAGTGATTTCCTTTTCGTCCGAAAGCGCCACCACGTCACCCCCCACAAGCTCCGATCCATAATGAAGCCTGAAAACTTTTTTTCTGTGCGGCAAGGTAATTTTTCCAATTGATTCCGACAATTTGATGCGGGGTGTGGAATCCGCGAATGCCAGTTTGTAAACCCCGTCCAGCGCCGCGTCAGGCTGGCCGGTCACCAGACTCGTGCCCACGCCGAAAAGATCAATCGGCGCTTTCTGATCCATAAGGCTTTTGATCAGGTATTCATCGAGCTGGTTGGATGCAGCGATTTTCACATCACCGAGTCCGGCTTCGTCAAACATGCGCCGGGCTTTCTTGGAAAGATAGGCCAGGTCGCCGCTGTCCAGGCGGATGCCTTTAAGCCGGCGGCCCTGCTGTTTCATTTCAAGACCCACGGTAATGGCATTGGGGATACCGCTGGCCAACGTGTCGTAGGTATCCAGCAGGAGCACGCAATCATCGGGCCGGGCCTCAGCGAAATGTCGGAATGCAGTCAGTTCGTCACCATAACTCTGGATAAGGGAGTGGGCCATAGTCCCGGATACAGGGATATCGTAATCCCGGCCGGCCCGAACATTGCTGGTGGCGTTGAATCCTCCGATAAACGCGGCCCGGCTTGCGTAATATCCGCCCGGGCCATGGGCCCTTCGCAGCCCGAAATCAATCAGCGCACGGTCTCCGGCTGCGATACGCATGCGGCTGGCCTTGGTGGCGATCAAGGTCTGGAAATTAAGAATATTAAGCAGAAGGGTCTCGATGATCTGGGCCTGAATGATCTCGGCCTCCACACTCAACACCGGCCGTGTCGGAAAAACCAGGTCCCCCTCGCGGGAGCTGGTTATGGTTCCGGTGAATCGGAAATCCGCGAGATAGTCCAGAAACGCAGGGTCCACGCCGTTTTGCCGCAAAAATGCGATATCTGCCGCATCGAAATGGAGACTTTCAAGGATTTCAAGCACGTCTTCCAACCCGGCAAAAACCGCGTAACCGCCGTTAAACGGTAGTTTCCGGAAAAAATAATCAAAAACCGCCATACGGTCGTGACGCTTTTTCAGAAAATAAACCTGGGCCATGGTGAGCTGATACTGATCGGTATAGGTGCCGGTAAAATCAATCATGGTTTCCGGTTTTCCTGTTTTATGGATATCGCCTACCTGAGG